>CALBGF010000072.1 GCA_937893635.1 uncultured Mollicutes bacterium
TATATTTAACTCTTTGTAAGTAGTTTTTGTCTCCTTCTTTAACTTCATCAGCGTTTTTAATATTTTCAGCTTCAATACGATATCCGTTATATACTTCAATTTCAAATGATACACTTTGACCTTTATAAGTGATTGTAACTGTATGTTTACCTTTTTCTAAAGCAATACCTTCGCCTTTAATAGTTTCTGTTACATCTTTACCATCAATTTTAACTTCATAAACATCGATTACTTTTACTGTTCCATCTTCAAATTTAGCAGTAACTTCTAATCCATTTAAATTGAATTTATCACCTGTTGGATACACCAATGTTGATAATGGTTTAGTAATTTCAATAGAAGTAACACCAATCACTGAAATAGTAATTGGAACATCAACACTAACTCCTTCATATGTTACTTTAACTGATTTAGTTTCAGCGGTAATTGGAGTCTTATCATAAGTGATGCCATCATTATAACGAACATCCTCATCAATACCATGACTCCAAGTAGCTTTAAGAACAATACCTTTAGGATCAAAGACTTCTCCTTCTAAGTATGTTGTTTTAGCAGGCATTGTAACGATTTCTAATTTAACTACATGTGGATCAGAATCATCAATAGATGTTGATGTACTAGTAGTTGGTTTGTTTGTACTTTGGCTAGGCTTTGAATCACCGCAGCTAGTCATAAGATTAGCTCCTAAAATTATCGAACCCATTAACAAAGTTTTTAATAATTTATTTTTCATATAAGTTCCTTTCTAGCTGCAACTAATTTGTGTTAGCAACTATTGTCCTACGGACACCTTAAACTTAAATGAAAGCGGTTTTTTTACAATGTTTTATGCATATGTTGTCATTTGGATTTCATATCCTGTATTTAACAACAAGAAAAAAAGTCTTAAAAGTAATCGCTTTCAAGACCATAAAATTAACAAAAATGACATTATTTACTTTGGAATAAAATTGCTAAAGTAAAAATATTTTTCTTAGTAGTAATTTTTAAATCACCACTATATTTATTAACAATCATTTTAATAGATTTAGTACCAAACCCATGATAGTCTTTATTATTTTTTGTTGTTTTTGGTAATCCGTTACTATCTAAAAAGATTTCGCCTACATAATAATTCTCAATAGTGATAGAAATAAACGAATGCACATTACGCACAATAAGATTTATACTCCTTTTTTCTGGATCATTAATTTTCATGACCGCTTCTATTGCATTATCAATAGCGTTACCAAATAAACTATATAAATCTTCATTGCTAATAAATCCTAATTTAGTACAATCAGCTAAACAAGTTAATTTAATATTTTGTTTTTGGCATAATAAACTTTTTTCAGTAAGAATAAGATTTAATGCTTCATTACCTGTTTTCATATTGGAGTCATAAATATTAATTAAATCTTCCAATCCCGTGATTGTTTCTTGTGAAATAGAACTTTTAGACGCATATTCACGAATTTGATGTTTTAAGTCATGACATTTTAGATTAATCATATCAACATTTTCTTTACTTTCACGATATTTATCTTCTGATAAATGTAATAAACGGGAAGTAATTTGTAATTCATTTTCTAATACTTTAGTTTTAGTAACCGCAAATTGAATATAGAAAATCATTGCGCAACATAAAATATTATAAATACTAACGATTATAGAATACATGCGATTATAAGTTTTAGAGTATACCAATACTGAATTTAAAATAATGTCAGTTAATAAAATAATCATTGTTATTGCTAATATTGATATAGATGATACTTTTACATCATTATTACGCATTCTTTTGCCAAAAAAGAAATATAAAAATATATACACAGCAATATAAACATCTAAATACAATACGGATTGTAAAACATTAATTGATAAATTTGCTAAATCTACTACATCACTACTATATATACCCATTGATGAAGTATCGACTAAATTTAAAGCATTAGCAAATAAAGAATAAACCTCATGGGCAAAATGTTGAGTAGTGTAACCAATAATAGCAATAAAAAATATTTTTTGCCATGATTCATCATATACAAATATTAATAATCCCATTACACATACAAAGAAAAACATAAACATAATGGATGAATACCACCATGTATAAGAAATATTTTTAAATAAAGGAAATAAAATAGTTATTAATATACAAGCAATAATACCTATTATTAAACGGGCAATAAAATTATTACGTTTTTTTAAATTGAATGTAAGTAAAAATGTTGCTCCTAGAAGTTCGAGCATAAAAAGTATTTTGTAGTAAAACAAATAAGATTGTTCTAAAAACATTTTTAGCTACCCCCTCCCGTGCTTAAATATAAGTTTAAAGCATGGACAAAATCTTTGCGTTTAGGGCGTGAAATTTGTAAATTATCATTACCAACATGAACAAAATTGTCTTTCACTTCAGTAACATATTTCAAATTTACAAAATAGCATTGATTACAAAGGGCAAAAGAATCATTCCTTAAAAGATCGAGATAAGTTTTTAATGTTCCATAAGTAGTAAAGTCTCCTTCTACTGTGTGGAATATTAATTTGTGTTCGTTAACTTCAATATAGTAAATTTTTCTTACTTTAATCTTTTTAATAGAGTTCTTATTATTAATTACTAATGTTTTAGCATCTTCTTTAGAGAGCTTATCGATTGCTCTTGTTAACTTTAAAGCAAAGTTATAATAAGATATTGGTTTTAAAATAAAATCAAATGCATTAACTTCATATCCATTAATTGCGTATTGCGCTAAAGAAGTAATAAATATTAAAGTGACTTCTGAATCTATTTCTCTTAATTTTTTACTGGCGCTCATACCATCTAATAGGGGCATATTAATATCCATAAATATTAAATCAAAAGAAAAATCATAATTATCTAAAAATTTAATAGCGTTGTCATAAGTAGTAACAGAGTAATCTAAATCGTTTTCATCAAAAAACTGCTTCACATATTTGAGAAGTTGATTAGCCATTTCTATTTCATCCTCTACAACCGCAATTTTAATCACTGCTAAATCACCCGTCTTTTTTTACTAACTAAAATTATACAAACAATTTGTATTTTTTGTCAAATACTATACTAATGAGCTAAAATATTTAAGTAAAAAGCATAGTATTATTAATTATTTTGCTCATTTTTAATTAGCATACAAACTTTTAATGATTTTTTTAAAATTTTTGAAATAAATTATTGACTAAGTATTACCTCAATGGTATATTATAAAAGCACGCGTAGTTAAGCGAAACTTGGGTGTTTAGCTCAGCTGGGAGAGCGCTACCCTTACAAGGTAGATGTCGGGGGTTCGAGCCCCTCAACACCCACCATTATGTGTGTTATTTGGAGGAATAGCGAAGCGGCCAAACGCGGCTGACTGTAAATCAGTTCCTTAGGGTTCGGTGGTTCAAATCCACCTTCCTCCACCATCTTTGGTCATTGGGGTATAGCCAAGCGGTAAGGCATCAGACTTTGACTCTGACATTTCACTGGTTCGATCCCAGTTACCCCAGCCAATATTATGACTCGCTAGCTCAGTCGGTAGAGCACTTGACTTTTAATCAAGGGGTCCGGAGTTCGAATCTCCGGCGAGTCACCATCTTGCCCAGGTGGCGGAATAGGTAGACGCACAGGACTTAAAATCCTGCGGTAGCGATACCGTACCGGTTCGATTC
>CALBGF010000073.1 GCA_937893635.1 uncultured Mollicutes bacterium
AATATATGTGATTCATCGATTGTCACACAATATTTATCAAGTAATCTTCTTTGAAATTCTTCTTTAAATTCTTCTACATTATTAAACATACTAACTAACCTTTCTTCTACGGGTAACACATTTAAATATCATTGCCGCAAAACTACCTAATTTTATTGTAATGTGATATGGTCGACCTTCTGGACCACCCACACTAGTTTTTAATTTTAAACCATTGTATTGGTTTTTGCCACCATAAACATCTTTGTCACTATTAAATATTTCCGTGTATGTTCCTGGAACATAGGTTGGAACATCATATACTTCATAATAATTTGGTGTCATATTGAAAACAAATAATAACGTATCATTATTATAAGTTCTTATAAAAGCAAAGACACTTTGGTCACAATTATCCACTAAAGTCCAAGCATAACGGCTTGGATTATATTCATCCATATACATTGCTTTTTCGTGAGCGTAAATAAGATTTAGGTCACGAATCATTCTGCTAATAGAATCATGTGCTGGATATCTTTTTAAATTCCATGGTAAGGATTTATTTTCGTTCCATTCATCGAAAGATGCAAGTTCATTACCCATGAAATTGAGTTTTTTACCTGGATGAGCCCACATGTAAGTATATAAATTTCTTAATTGAGCAAACTTAGCATAATAATCACCATTGATTTTATTAATGATTGTACCTTTTCCATGTACTACTTCATCATGAGATAAAGGTAATAAGAAATTTTCCGAGAAAAAGTAAGCCATGGAGAATGTAATTAAGTTATGATGATATTTACGATAAATTGGGTCAAGAGAATAATATTTTAATGTATCATTCATCCAACCTAAATCCCATTTATAATCAAAGCCTAATCCGCCACTTTCTAGTGGAGCGGTAACTCCTTTATACGCTGATGAGTCTTCTGCAATTAAGATAATATCATTATGAGCATAATGAAGTTTGCCTGTTAATCTTTTGATGAATTCAATTGCGCCATCATTAATACCTTTGTTCGAATTTCCATGCCAATAAATGACATTACTGATAGCGTCAAATCTTATACCATCAAAATGAAAAACAGTTAAGAAATAATTAACAGCACTCATTAAAAATGAACGTACTGGATCTTTACCTAAATCAAATAAGGCACTACCCCATTGTGAGAAAGCATTTTCTTCCGAATTATATTCATACATTCGACTTCCATCAAATTCAATTAAACCAAATTCATCAACCGCAAAATGTACTAAAACAAAGTCTAATATGACAGCAATACCCGCACAGTGCATGCGGTCAATAAATGACATCAGTTGCTTTGGATTACCATATCTTGAATCTACTGAATAAAAGCCGGTGGCTTGATAACCCCACGAACCATCAAATGGATATTGTGTAACTGGCATTATTTCAACAGCATTAAATCCATGATCTAAACAATATTCAATGAGATAATCTGCAACTTCTTCATAAGATAAAAAGCGATTATCTTTTTTACCTAACCACGAGCCTAAGTGAAGTTCATAAATTGATAATGGTCTAGTAAAATATCTATTTCTTTGTTTCATGTGCTTTTGATCATGCCAAATAAAATCGCTATAATCAAAAATTCTTGATGCACTTAAAGGTCTTAATTCACTAAAAAATGCATATGGGTCACTTTTATCTACATAAATATTTTTTGCATTCAGGAAATGAAACTTATAATTCATGTAGTCTTTTAATCCTGGTACAAATGTTTCAAATACGCCATTTGGATCAATGCGTTCCATTTTATTGTTTGTAACATCCCAGTTATTAAAATCGCCAATAACTGAAACATCTCTAGCTAATGGAGCGTATAAACGAAATACTACTCCTTCTACACCATCTTTAACTACTCTATGGGCACCAAAATACTCATAAGCAGATATTGATTGTCCGTATAGAAATTCATTTAAGTCAAAGTTCATAATTTCACCCCTTGAACTATATATATTATAAGTAATTTTTTAAGTATTATCTAGAACTATTAACTAAATAGTTAACAATGTAAGCGATTAACAATTTTATTTTTTTAATCTTTACTATTATTTTAGAAAGTATTATTCTATTTAATGTGTTTAGGAGGAAAATTTATGGCAAAAATAATGGCAGTAAATGCAGGTAGTTCATCTTTAAAATTCAAATTATTTGAAATGCCTGAAGAAAAAGTAATTTGTTCTGGTTTAGTAGGAAGAATTGGTAAAGAAGATGCCGAATTTAAATTTGTATTAGGTGATCAAAAAGAAGAAAAAGTTTTACCAGTTTTAACTTATACATACGCTGTCGAATTAGTATTAAAAACTTTATTAGAAAAAGGTGTTGTAAAACACTTAGAAGAAATTCAAGGTGTTGGTCACCGTATTGTTCAAGGCGGTAAATATTTTAATGATTCTGTTAAATTTGATGATTATGTAGAAAAGAAAGTGGAAGATTTAATTTCTCTTGCTCCTCTTCATAATGGTGCACACTTAATTGGTTTACGTGCAATAAAAGATGCTTTACCTCATGTCGGTAATGTTGCGGTATTTGATACTGCTTTCCATCAAACTATGGCTCCACAAGATTATATGTTCCCTGTTCCTTATGAATGGTACGAACAATATGACATTCGTAGATATGGCGCTCATGGTACTTCACATAAATACTTAGCTCATGAAGGCTTAAAGTATGTTGATAAAAAAGAAAATGTTCGTATCATCACTTGCCACTTAGGCTCTGGTGCTTCTATTACCGCTACTAAAGATGGAAAATGTGTTGCCACTTCTATGGGTCTTACACCATTAGGTGGAATTATGATGGGCACTAGATGTGGAGATATCGATCCAAGTGTTGTTACTTATGTTTGTGAGAAAACTGGTATGACACCAACTGAAATGTTCCAAACTTTAAATAAAAAATCTGGTTTAAAAGGATTTTCTGGTGTTGATGATGATTCAAGAAATGTTTTAAAAGCAATGCGTGAAGGTAATAAACGCGCTGAACTAGCTATTGACTTATGGGTTAGACGTGTCGCTGATTACATTGGTCAATATTATGTAAGATTAGGCGGATGCGATTTGCTTGTCTTCTCTGCTGGTGTTGGTGAAAATGATGGATACTTACGTCAACGTGTTGTAGATGAAATATCAGAAGCATTAGGTGTTAAATTATTAGAAAGTCAAAAAACCATTCGTGGCGAAGTAGCGGTTTTATCTACTGAAGATAGTAAAATCAAAGTTATGTTAATTCCAACTGATGAAGAATTAATGATTGCTCGTGATACTTGCCGTATCTTAAATATTAAATAATTTAATAAACAAAATTTATCAAAAAAGGTGCGAATACACCTTTTTTTTGTTATAATGCTTTTCGAGGTGAAATTATGTTAGATCAAGTAATTTTAGATTTAATAAATAAAAACAAATTAGAATACGATAAAGTATTAGAAAAAATTGAAAATAATGACAAAATTGTATTATTTCGTCACCAATCTCCGGATTTTGACGCTCTTGGAACACAATTGGGATTATATTATTGGTTAAAAGATAATTATCCTAATAAAGAAGTTCATGTTGTGGGAGAAAATCATGTTACATTAACTCCACGCTTATATGAAGAAATGGAAATTATTGATGATAGTTGGTTTGATAATAATGAATTTTTAGCCATTGTGATGGATACAGGTGATACTAAAAGAATTAGTGATAAACGCTATACAAAAGCAAAATTTATTATCAAAATGGATCATCACCCTAATGTTGAACCATACGGAAATATTAATATTGTTAATGATGAATTAGCGTCTTGTGCCGAATTAATGGCAAATATGTTATTTTATTTTGATAAAACTATGAGTAAAGAAGCCGCTCATTACTTATATTCTGGTATTGTTGGAGATTCTGGTAGATTCTTATATAATTCTACTTCTCCTCATACATTTGAAATATCAAAGTTATTACTTGAAACAGGTTTTAATTTATCAAAAGATGTCTATCAAAAAATGTATACCAAAAACATTGATGATTTAAAAGTTACCGCTTATGTTTTAGGTAATTTCAAAGTAACTAAAGGCGGAGTAGCCTATTATATTTTACCAATTGAAGTGCAAAATGAATTAAAAATCACTGTTGAACGCGGAAAAGAAAACATCAATCTTTTCTCAAATATTGATGGCATTAATGCTTGGTTCTGCGTTACTCAAGATGTTAATAAAGGTGATTGGCGCGTTTCAATTAGATCAAAAGAAAAACCAATTAATGGTGTTGCCGCAATGTTTAAAGGCGGAGGCCACGAACAAGCATCTGGTGCTAGATTAAAAGATTTATCCGAATTAGATTCTTTAATTGAAGAATTAGATAAATTATTTATTAAGTAATGTCATTAAAAAAAGTAGCAAATCGCTACTTTTTTTTGCTTTTTATGTAATCTTTATAAGACATATTCATATCATATCCCGAACTATAATGATGCCCAATTTGTTTATTTTTTGGTGGTAATTTCATATAGTCACCATAAGATAAAGTCAAAAACTTATCATATTCTTTAGGTACTTTACAAATTAAATCTTCAAATGGCCAATCAATAACTTCATCTAGTAATTCTTTTGGGTATATATTCTTTTTATTGCGGTAATCACCACATTGAATATTAGCCACTAATTTTGCTTTCTTTAAAGGTATGCTTTTTAAAATCTTTTCATATGCTTTTTTTGACCAGTTATTAATTCTAAATAAGAAAAATGGTAAAACAATAATATCAATTAAAATATCAGTTAAGAAAAATTTAAGTCTTGGTTTACGGAATAAAACAACCGGCCAACCTAAAAACCAAATTAGTGCTTGTAAATATATTTTTATATGTAACCAATATTTATTAGCATTATGTTTAGATATTCCATCAAGAGGAAAAATATCTAAATATACACCATGATTCATGTCGACATGTTTATAAACTCTTTCAATAAATGTTGTATTTGAATTGCGTAATTTAGAAAAAACATAAGGGAAGTTTTTATCTGTTTTATACGATTGAAAGAAAGTATCTCCAGTAAATTCTTTTGCCGCTAATTCACAAAACTTATCGTAATCTTCTCTTGGCATAGCCACATCAATGTCATCGTCCCAAGGAATAAATCCTTTATGTCTAATTGCACCAAGAAGTGTTCCCGCCATTAAAAAATATTTCAAGTTATGTTTGTCGCAAAAATCAATGTATTGCTTTAACAAATCCCTCTCTTTTTGTTGTAATTCGTTCATATTTTCAACTCCAAGTAAAATTATAACATAATTTGTTAAGTATTTGTTAATTATTTATGAAAGAAATGATTTTTGTCTATTTTGGAACTTTAAATATTTA
>CALBGF010000074.1 GCA_937893635.1 uncultured Mollicutes bacterium
TCTGTAAATTATGAAATTATTGAAACAATTCAAAAATTTTTCTTAGAAGAATTTAATATTCAATTAAAAATTCAAACTTTTATAAATAATAGAAAAATTCCAATGTATAGAGTATATTGCTATGGACAAGAAAATTGTCATAAAATTTTTGATATATTATATAATAATACAAATTTGTTTTTAACAAGAAAAAAAGAAAAATTTAAATCTTTATTGAAATAATTTTCCACGAGACTACATATCTCTTGTATGGAGATAAAAAGTTATGCTGAACTTATAGGAAACTATAAGAGCTATAGGATAAAAAGCCTATAGGATAACAAAATTGAAAGGTTGGACCAAGTTTAAAGATGAGTTTAATGAAGTATTTCGTGGCCTTACTCAATTAGGATACGCCGTTTTCTTTATCGGACATGATAAAGAACAGTTTGTTGATAATCCTGACGGTACTCAATCTAGAATTATTAGACCAGCCCTCTCTAATTCAACTAGAGAAGTCATTTCTGGTATGGCTGATATTTATGGATATGCTCATCAAAAATATGCTGGTGAAATGTCTGTATTAACTCTTAGATGCACTGATGGAAGTATTTCTTGCGGATGTCGCTTTAAGTATCTTCCAGATGAAATTACAATGAGTTATGATAATTTAGTAAATGCTTTACATGAAGCTATTGATAAAGAAGCTGCAGAACATGATAATCAGTTCGTTACTGAAGAACGCGCTACGGTAGTCCCAGAAACTCCAACATATGATTTTGACGCTCTTATGAAAGAATTTGAAGGATTGGTTGGAGAGCTTATGAATAAAAATCAAACTTATTACGCTCCTAGAATTACTGAAGTTGTTAATAAATACCTTGGCAAAGGGCGCAAGGTTTCCGACGCAACACCTGCGCAAGCTGAGTTTATTCATTTAATCGTAAAAGAAATTAAAGAAGATTTAATGTCTTAATTATAAAAAGCCTGGTTAAATTCTAACCAGGCTTGATTTTTTTGTAAAAATATGATATAATATTTATATAAACTATAGAAAGGAGTTAAAGAATATTGGCAAAACATTATGTAAAATGTTATTATTGCGGCGAAAAATTTGATGCTAATGAAGAAGAATATGTTATGATTAATTCTCGTCGTTATGCTCATAAAAAATGCGCTGAAAATAAAGAACAATCTTTAACTCAAGAACAATTAGATAAAATCGCATTTGAAGAATATGTAATGAAAATATTTAAATTAGAATATATAGAACCTCAAATGCAAATGCAAATTAAACGCTTTATAGAAAAGAATAATTTTACTTATTCTGGTATGCGCAAAGCATTAATTTATTTTTATGAAGTAAAAGGAAATCCAATAGAAAAAGCAGGAAAAAGTCTCGGTATTATACCTTATGTATATCAAGACGCATATCGTTATTATTTTTCTATTTGGCAAGCGCAACAGCGTAACCAAGTAAAAGAAATAAAGCAATATATTCCACAAGTAAAAGAAATTATAATCCCAATTCCGCAGTTACAACCTAAAAAAGAGCGAGAATTGTTTAAATTTTTAGACGAAGAACAGGAGAAACAATGAGTTCAAAATATGTTGATATTAGTGCTGTAATACAGGTAATTGGTAATGTATTTAATAATCCTAGCCTTTTGGAATTACAAGATAAATATATAATTACTGACAATGATTTTTCTAATGAATTTCATAAAGTCATTTTTGGTTCAATGTTTAAATTACATGAATTAGGAGTAACTGAATTTACTTTAGAGAATATTAATGACTTTTTAGCTACTCGTCCAAAATATGAAGCAGTTTATAAAAGTAATAAAGGTGATGAATGGATTTTAAAAGCTTCTGAAGCAGCGGTATCCACAGCATTTGATTATTATTATCAAAGATTAAAAAAATTTTCTTTATTGCGCGCTTTTGACAATTATGGAATAGATGTTTCTGATATATATGATGTTGATAATATTTTAGACGTCAAGAAAAAACAGCTTCAAGAAGATTTATTAGATAATTCATCATTAGAACAAATAGCTAATAAAGTTGATTTAAAAATTGAAGAGATTAGAGCAACATATGTTAATGATGATTACGGTGAAGCTAAACAGGCAGGCGAAGGAATTTTAGCCTTAATTGATAGATTTAAAGAATTTCCAGAAGCAGGAGTAGCGATGTATGGACCATTAATCAATACTGTTACTCGTGGAGCGAGATTGCGCAAGTTCTACCTCCGTTCCGCTCCAACCGGCGTAGGAAAATGTATTCCTAACTATACTATAATTCCAACTCCTATTGGAGATCGAAAAGTTAGCGATATAAAAGTTGGAGATGAATTATTTGATGGTTTTGGTAATCCGACTAAAGTATTAGCTGTATATCCGCAAGGTGAAAAAGAAGTTTGGGAAGTTGAATTCAAAGATGGTCGTAAAGCTGAATGCTGTGAAGAGCATTTATGGAGTTATTGCACAGTAGGTCAAAAAAAAGTTTCTAAAGAAAATCGTAAATTTTATACGAATACCCTAAAAGAAATTTCTAAAAAAGAATTATATAGAAAAAGTGATGGATACCAAATATTAGTTCCAATGCAACAAGCTGTTCATTTTTCAAAGAAAGATTTTTCTATAGATCCTTATATTTTAGGATTAGCTTTAGGCGATGGAAGTTTTAGATATGATTCTAAGAATAAAGCTTTTATGTTTAGTTCTGCTGACGAAGAATTAGTTAATTCTTTTGAAACAATTATGGGCTGGTCTAGTAAAAAATATTCAAATCATTCATTTTATAGCTGGTATTTTGAAGATTTAAATAATTCATCGCATAAAAATGTTTGGGTTGAAGAATTTTTAAAAGATTATCCTAAATTATGGAATGTAAAATCAGAAGATAAATTTATTCCACAAGAATATTTTATGGGATCAATAGAGCAAAGATTAGACTTATTAAATGGTTTATTAGATACTGACGGTTCTATTGATAAAGAAAAAGGACGAATTAGTTTTTATACAGTTAGTAATCAACTTAAAGAAGATGTAATTAAATTAAGTTTAAGTTTAGGGTTTAAAGCAACTTATTTGATTGATGATCATAAAGATACATTACCTGTTTTTAAAATTGAAATAACCGGTAAACCAGAAGATAAAGTTAAATTATTTAAATTATCTCGAAAAAAAGAAATAATTTTAAATTGGTTTAATAATGGAAAAAGAAAAGAAAATAATTTATTTAATCCAATTGTTAAAATTACTAAAACTAATAAAAAAACTCCTATGACTTGTTTTTATGTAGATAATGATGAACACTTATTTTTAATGAATGACTATATCGTAACTCATAATACCAGAACAATGATTGCTGATATATGTTATATTGCTTGCGAAAAAATTTATGATGAACAATTTGGATGGATTGGTAGTGGACCTGCGCAACCATGTTTATATATTACCACAGAGCAAGACTTAGAAGAAATTCAAACTATGATGTTGGCATTTATTTCTAATGTTAATGAAGATCATATTATTTATAACGAATATGAAGATGGCGAAGAAGAACGTGTTCGTATGGCGGCAGAAATGATTGCCGCAGCTCCTTTATATATTGAAGAATTACCAGACTTTTCATTACAAGATGTTGAAGACAAAATTAAAAAGAATATTAGAGAACATGAAATTAAATATTGTTTCCATGACTATATCCATACTAGTCTAAAGATTCTAGAAGAAATAACTAAACGTAGTGGAGGAGTAAGGCTAAGAGAAGATAATGTTTTATTTATGTTATCCACAAGATTAAAAGATATTTGTAATCAATATGGCGTTTTTATTATGTCGGCTACTCAATTAAGTGGAGATTATGTCGATTCAAAAACTCCCGACCAGAATCTTTTAAGGGGGGCGAAGGCAATTGCTGATAAAATTGACTTTGGCTCAATTTTATTACCAGTTAAAGATGAGGATTTAGTATCACTTGAACCAGTGCTTGCGGCAAATGTATATGAAAAACCAAACTTAAAGTTATCTATTTATAAAAACCGTAGAGGAAAATATAAAGGAATTTATTTGTGGTGTAGAGCTAATTTAGGAACTTGTAGAGTAAAGCCTATGTTTGCTACTGGATATGATTATGGTTTAATTGAAATGGATGATATAAAAATTACTTTAAAAGAACCTTCGGCTTTTGAGGATGATGAAGAATGATTAATTATGATAAAGATTTCATAAAAGAACAAATTACAGACGAAAATGTTTTTAATCTTCTCCAAGATTTTGGTGGCAATCCAATAGACAATGGTAAAGCAATAGTTTCTGACACGATATGCCACAATGAACCAGGCGTAGGGAGCCATAAGCTTTACTATTATAAAGCT
>CALBGF010000075.1 GCA_937893635.1 uncultured Mollicutes bacterium
CACTATCATAACCTTTTAAAGTAACTTCTTGATCTTTTTCATCTAAGACTTTACGGGTGTATTTAGCATTATTCCAAACGCCTTCATTATCCGCAGTTTCATACCATTTATAACCGACATATATACCTTCAACAAAGTCCATATAGGCATCACTCTTAGTAGCTAAATCGCCCAAAAACTCGCTTGCATTAGTGTATTTACCAATATTAGTAATATAGTCATAATTGACATTACTTTCTAATTCATAAGCATAAGTATCAGCAAAATGGCCTGATGGGCTATTATCACCATATAATAAATAAGGTATTGCTCTAGCACCATGTGTTCCAGTTGCACCTACTACTAAACAAGCATCAATGCCTGGAATTGTATCAAAAAAATCAAGAACCATTGTATTACATGAATTAATTAAAACAATTACATTCTCATAATTTTGTCCTAAATAAGTAAGCATTTCTTTTTCTGTATTAGTAATTTTAATATAGTCCGGGCTTACATCTGTTGATTCATGACCCGTTCTAGAAATAACAAATAAAGCTGTGTCAGAATAGTTTTTCGCGTTTTTTAATACTGTATCACTATATACAGATTTATCAGTTAATTTTGGTTCAAAAATATCTGTCCATCCTCTTTGTCCGCTTTGTCCAAAGCCTACATTACGGACAGGTTTATGGAATTTAGAATAAGCATCTATTAATTCTTGATTATAGTTAATTCCATATTCATATAAATCAAAAGCTTTTAATAAATCAACTGTATTATTCCAATCATTATCTTTTGGAGAAACAACACCTGATCCGCCACCAGACATAACCCAGTCAGTAACACTCCATCCAAAAATATTTATTTTATTATTATCGGATTTACTTAATGGTAATACTCCATTATTTTTAGCTAATACTGAACCTTCCATAACTATTTCTTTTACTAGTTCTTCCCCGCTAGCACTCTCCGTGGTATTACTTGTACTATTAGAAATAGGAGGACACAAGTAACTATTGATTTGTGATTCAAAGATACTACATACTACATTTCCAATGACTGTTGCCGAAGCAAGAACAATCATTCCCGCGAAATTAATGATTAATTTAACTCTTTTTTTCATTTTTTAACTCCATTTTAATTTTACTAAAATTCAAATGTGGTTTCAAATATATATGCGCCTTTTGTTTCACCGAAATTCAAGCCTAGTATATATGTTTTACTACCTTTAACAATGATATTTTGTACATTATAAGAAGTATCAGAAACCCATTTTGATTCTACACTACCAGTAAATTTAAAACTACTTCTTATAACATTGCCGTTCCAATCTAATACATTTATCTCTGCTCCTGCTAATCCATCTTTTTTAGCAACGCTATAAATATATTTGTTTGTGGAAGAAAGGCTTTCAATTGACCTATAATTACTACTTATATTTAGTTGTGTTACTTTTGTTGCTGATTTTCCACTTTCAGCTAAGTATAAATTGCGTGAAGTATCTAAAATTGCAAATTTATTTAATTCTTCGTTATATTGCATAGAAAGCAATTTACCAGATGCCTCACCAAAATCAATATTTAATTTGTTTTCAACTTGGGTTAATTCTTTATCTAACGCTAATAATCCATCTTTTTTCACAATATAAATTATATCATTAGCAATAAATAGATTTCCTGATGCATTATCCCACTCTTGAGTCTTATTAATTTCAAAACTATCAGAATATTTAACAACTTTGTTTGTCGCTAAATCATATTTCGCAACCTTCATACTTAAGGCTCCATTATTAGTTAAAGGCAAATAAATGTAATTATCATCCATTGCCGATCCTCTTAATGAATAGTAATCTGTTTCTTTAACTTCTTCTTCGTTTATTTGTTTATAATTAGCGACAACTATATCTTCTTCCGATTTATTTGCTAAATTCATATACTCAACAACTTCATCAAAAGTATATTTAGATTTTGCACTATTAGTTTTGAATATTAATTCATAAATAAGTAAACCTTCATTACCATATCTAGAAAGAGAAATATAATAATGATTATTATGAATCAACATACCTTGAATATTTACTTCTGATGTAAATTCTTCATTTGCGGCATTAGTAGTTACTTTATCAACATAATTACCATTCCAGTCATAAATATAAATGCATGCTTGAGTTACATTGTCTTGTCCACCAATAACATAAATGTACTCATCATCAGATGTTATGTCATTAAATGTAAATCCATCAGCTATACTTATAGAATGTTGTGTGTTATCAACAATAATCTTTCCATCATTTTCATTAGCAAAATATACTTTTTTGTCTTTTGTAGCGATAACAAATTTATTTAATTTTGCATTATATTCAACATCATAAATTGTTCCAGATGGTAAAGAAAGACTTAATTTATTTTCAACATTTACTTCCTCTAAATCTTTATTAAATACTTCAAAGGAACCATCTTGCATAATTTGATAAATGTAATCTTTATACATAAATAAATTCCCTGCAGTTTGTGTCCATTGCTGATTGTTATTTGATGTCAAATTAATAACTTCACTTTCTTTTACAACACTATTAGTTAAGAAACTATATTTAACAATTTTTGATGTTTTTGAGCCCATAACGTTAAGTGGATAATAAGCATATTCTCCATCACTTACTCCACCACGTGAAATTTTATAAGATCCATCTTTAATTCCGCTAGAAGGACTAACAAGTTTAGCGTCAACACCATTATTATTACCTTTACCTAAAAAAGTAACTAAATTCGTATCAGAATCCTCAAGATAATTTTTGACACGATATAAAGATGTGGTTCTACTAGCAACTAAAGAACCATTAACACTAACGCTAATACTTAAATCACTTTCTTTATATGTATCTGTTTCAAAAGCAATTGTAAAGCAAGCCCAATAGAAATCTTCCGTTGTGGATAGAGCCAAATCAGTTAATGAACCATTTTCAGTATAAAAGATGGATGATGCTTCTTCGCTTTCACTATTTTTTGCACTAATGCTTTTATAAACTGTGGTAATAGTTTTATCTTTTGATGCGCCTGTTGAGACAATTGTACGATTATAACTAACACTATTTATATCTCCTTTTATAGCGGTAGCAAATCTTAAATAATCAACACCATCTTTATTGGCAACTTGAGCATAAATTGTTGAATTTTCAACACTTTGATTACTTTTTCTAGCATTTTTAATACTTACTCCTTTAGTGGCATTAAAAGTATCATATGCAAAATCTTTTAAGTTTTCTTTTTCATTACTTAAAGAAATAATGCCGCCTCCAAGAGCTAAGCTAGCTAAAGCAACACTAAATAATATTTTCTTTTTCATGTTTATCCCTCCTTAAAGTGTGTCATCGGCATTAAAATTTTCATCATAGATGTCATAAGTACCATCTGATTTCAAAACGCCTGATGCTAAGACTATGTCTTCTACTAGTAAATTTTCTACTTTCACCA
>CALBGF010000076.1 GCA_937893635.1 uncultured Mollicutes bacterium
CGCGGTAAACGTAGAAGAAATTCAAGACTTTGTAGAAGATACTTTACTAGAAATGGGATATTACAAATTAGCTAAGGCATATATTGCTTATCGTTATCAACACGCTTTAATGCGTCAAACTAATACCACAGATGGTAAAATATTAAGTTTAATAAATTTAGAGAATGAAGAAATTAAACAAGAAAACTCTAATAAAAATCCTATAATTGTTTCAACTCAAAGGGATTATATGGCAGGTGAAGTAAGTAAAGATTTAAGCAAGCGTTATTTATTGCCGCCTGAAATAATTGAAGCGCACAATAAAGGGATAATTCATTTTCATGATATGGATTATTTTGCGCAACACATCCACAATTGCGATTTAATAAATTTGGAAGATATGCTTCAAAATGGCACAATTATTAGTGGAACTTTAATTGAAAAACCGCATAGTTTTGCGACAGCTTGTAATATCGCAACTCAAATTGTTGCGCAAGTAGCAAGTTGTCAATATGGTGGACAAACAATTACAATGTCTCACTTAGCACCTTTTGTAGATGTTTCAAGACAAAAAATTAAACAAGAGGTTGAAAAAGAATTTAAAGACATTTATAAACTTGAAAATATAGATCAAGAGAAAATTAATGAAATTGTTGAATCTCGTGTTAAGACAGAAATTAAACGAGGTATTCAAACAATTCAATATCAAATAAATACATTAATGACAACCAATGGTCAATCTCCATTTGTCAGTGTAAACCTTTATTTACACGAAGTGCCTGAAGGTCGCACAAGAGATGATTTAGCATTAATTATTGAAGAAGTTTTTAAACAACGTATTCAAGGGACAAAAAATGCTCAAGGAATTTGGATAACTCCTGCTTTTCCTAAACTATTATACGTATTAGAAGAAGATAATATTAATCCGCAAGGAAAATATTATTATTTAACTCGTTTGGCAGCTAAATGCACTGCAAAACGAATGGTTCCTGACTACATTAGCGAAAAGAAAATGCTTGAACTAAAAGGAGACTGTTATCCATGTATGGGTAAGCGTAAACTATAGCCCATGTAAAACTTTTTGAACCTCGCTCGAGGGTGTCGCAAATGCGGCTAACGGTTAGGTCCTTAGAAAAGGATGAGACCGTGGGAAGCTTAATATGTTTAAAATATAATAAATTAAGAACCTGTATCGACTATTCCTGATGAATGTATGGAAGTAGAACTAGAGATAAGCACTAGCAGTATTTTAGGAAACGAAGTACTTGAAAATCGAAGCAGAAAGCCTTAATAATAATTATTAAGGATAATATAGTCAATGCTATTAGTAATAATAGATTAAATGTGTAGAAGCTTTTTAACTCCTGATCGCTTTACAGATAGAGGTTTAGGAAATATTGCAAAAGCAAAAACAGATTCAACTAAACATAAATATTATGGACGTTGGAATCAAGGGGTTGTCACGATTAACCTCGTAGACGTAGCTTGTAGTTCCGCGCAAGACATTAATAAATTTTGGTCAATTTTAGATGAAAGACTTGAATTATGCCATAGAGCATTACGTTGCCGTCATGAAAGACTACGCGGCACACCTAGTGATGTTGCGCCAATATTGTGGCAAAATGGTGCTTTAGCTCGTTTAAAGCCAGGTGAAGTAATTGATCCACTCCTTTATGATGGATACTCAACTATTTCATTAGGTTATGCGGGTTTATGGGAATGTGTTTATTATATGACAGGTCATAAATTGACAGAAGTCGAAGGACACGACTTTGGTATTCAAATAATGAAAAAATTAAATGAATATACTGGTAAATGGAAAGCTGCAGAAAATATTGATTATTCACTTTACGGCACACCAATGGAAAGCACAACATATAAATTTGCGAAATGTTTACAAGATAGATTTGGCATTATTGAGGGTGTAACAGACAAAAACTATATCACAAATAGTTATCACGTAAAAGTTACTGAACCTATTGACGCATTTGACAAACTTAAACTTGAAAGTGAATTCCAAGAATTAAGTCCAGGTGGCGCAATTAGTTATGTAGAAGTGCCAAATTTACAAAATAATATAGATGCAGTTATGGAAGTAATTACCTTTATCTATAATAATATTATGTATGCTGAATTAAATACTAAGTCTGACTACTGTCAAGTATGCGGCTTTAGCGGCGAAATTGAAATTAAAGAAAATGAACACCATAAATTAGTATGGACTTGCCCTTGTTGCGGCAATCAAGATCATACCAAAATGAATATCGCTCGTCGTGTATGCGGCTATATTTCTACTAATGATATGAATCAAGGACGTATACAAGAGATAAAAGAAAGGGTATTACATTTATAATGAAACGCGCAGATAATTTAATCCAACTGCTTGATGGTTATTTTGAAGCAGGTGGTCAACACATTAATGTAAATGTATTTACTGCTGATATGTTAAAAGACGCACAAAAGCACCCAGAAAACTATCCTAATTTAACAATTAGGGTTTCTGGTTATGCGGTGCATTTTCATAATTTATCAAAAGAACAACAAGATGAAGTAATTAGTAGAACAATACACGAAAGGATATAAGGATAAATATGTATTATGGTAATATAAAAACTTATGATATAGCTAATGGACCAGGAGTAAGAGTATCATTATTTGTATCTGGTTGCCGTTTACATTGTCCAAATTGCTTTAATAAAGTGGCTCAAGATTTTTCTTATGGGTCACTTTTTTCTGAAGAAACGAAAAATTTTATTTGGAATGAGTTAAATAAGGCAGAAGTAAAAGGATTAACTATATTAGGAGGAGAACCTTTTGAACCAGAAAATATTAAGGAATTAGAAGGATTTATAATTGAAACAAAAGAAAAATTCCCAACCAAAACAATTTGGATGTATAGCGGTTATACATTTGAATTATTATGGAATAGAGAAGATTGTAAAAGAGTATTTGAGAATATTGATGTGCTTGTAGATGGACCTTTTAAAGAAGAATTAAAGAATCCAAGTTTGGCTTTTCGTGGTTCATCAAACCAACGTATAATTGATATGAGATCAACAATGAACTTGATACACATCAATCACGCGGGTTCACGAAGCTTTGAGGACTGCATTGTAAAATTTGACGACTCAACATTTGCGAATTAAAAGGAGAAATTAAATGATAATTGAATATTTAGGAAAAACTTTAAATACAGAACATTACGTGCCGTTAACAGATGAACAATATCAACAATGCATTGATGAATTTTATGCCAAACCAGATTTTAATGATGTGCGTCGCCAAATTTTAAAATTAAATAAAGATGGCGTGCGAATGAATTTTATTACTAACTATTATTTTAAACCGCTTATGGCGAAAGTAAGACCAGAATATACTAAATGGACAGTAGAAGAAGTATTACAAAGCCGTGATTTAATGAATTATTTTTATTCGAAGACTTTGGGTGGTTCAAGTATTTTTAAACCGCATATGTCAATTATGCACAATATTGATACTGCCATTAGATTGGGAGGAAAAGGTGTAGCACGTTTACCAACTAATTTCCCTCTTGACGCCGCGAATAATATATTAGACAAGTATAATGTGAATAATGTTTATTTAGATTACAGTTGCGGTTGGGGTGTGCGATTAACAAGCGCTTTAAAACACAATATTGACTATTGCGGTTATGAGCCTAATTATCTATTAGTAGATAAATTAAACGAATATGCCGCTGATTATACACATATTACAGGTAGTAAAAGTAAAGTAGATATTAGATGTCTAGGTAGTCAAAATTATGTTGAAGATTGGCTTGGTAAAATCGGTGTGGCATTTTCTTCACCACCTTACTTTAATTTAGAAGACTATTGTATTGGTGATCAATCATATAAACCAGGTATGACATATAATGATTGGCTTGAAAACTATTTAAGACCAACTATTAAAAATATTAAACTTTATTTAGTCTGGGGTGGTTATTTTATTATAAATATTAAAAATACTAAGAAATATCCAATGGCAACTGATGCACAACGTATCGCCGCGGAAGAAGGATTCACATTAGTAGCAACAGAGCCTGTTGTTAATATTAAACGTATTAATTGTAAAACCACATTAAACGATAATGATGAATTATGTTATGTTTTTCAAGAAAAGGAGTATATTAATGAAAAAAATTAGAGTTTATTTAGCGTCTCAAATATTCGCAGAATGTTGGCGCGATTATAATGAAAAATTGGCGCAAGCAATAGAAAAGAATTTTCCACAAATTGAGCTTTATGTGCCACAAAGAAATAAGTCAATTAATGATAAAACCAAGTGCGCATCCGCGGAAGATATTTGCGCAGGAGACTTTACAAATAATTTAGACCACGATGATATTGTTGTGGCAGTTGTAGATGGCGATACACCGGGCATCGGCACAACATTAGAAATAGGTTATTTTAGTCGCATTTGTGAAGAAGAAATTAAAAAATATGGCAAAACTAATAAGCGTATTATTTCGCTTTATACTGACAGTCGTGAATGTTCACATACATTCTTAGATGCTAAAAACAAAAAGTTAAAAGAATTCGCGGAGTGCCAATATTCTTACATTAATCTATTGCTTGTAGGTTGTTTAAAGAGATATGGTGTAATGTGCCGCACAATTGACGAAGTTATTAAGGAATTAGGTAAAGCAATAGCACTACAACAACATAATTATGAAGTTATTACTTCCATTTATGAACCTGAATTAAACAGATGGCATACAATAATGAAAGATTTAGATACAGGAGAATATATAGAAGGATATGAAGAACAATAGTTTAAAATATGATATTAGGGATTGTCCTAAAAAATGATATGAATGAATTTTATATCCAATTCAACAAATATTAAGTGTATTAGTCGCAACAATACTTATTGCGAATATTTGCGGCACTCCAATTAGTAGTTGCTTAGTTGGTGCTTGTATCGGCACATTAACATATCAAATTATTACAAAGTTTAGAAGTCCAATATTCATTTCATCGTGCGGCGCAACGGTATCTGCGGTCTGCGGAGCTTTAGCGCTTGGTAATGGACAAAATTATTTAGCAGTAATGATTGGTGGTTTAGTTATATTAGTTATTTATGCTTCTTTTGCTTTATTTATTAAGTTTAAAGGCATTGAAAAATTTAATAAGTTGTTTCCACCTATTATTGTTGGCGCGATTACAATGGTTATTGGTTTAAATTTAGCAACTTTTATTCCTACTTATGTTCATAGCGGAAGTGAAACCGCCAATTGGGAAATTCTTGTGGCGCTTATAACTATGTTTACAGTAGCATTAAGTTCACATTACTTTAAAGGCTTTTTAAAGACTATCCCATTCTTAATCGGCATTATAGTTGGTTATGCGGTCGCAGGGGTTATTACTGCTTGTGGAGCCGCGCGATTAATTGAATTCGGGACAATAGATAGCTTTTTCCAATTGCCAGACTTTTCATTCTTACATTACGGTGAAAATAAATTAACTTGAAGTATGGTTTTACAAGTAATAGTATTGTTCTTACCTGTTGCGATTTGCGCGATACTTGAGCATTATTCCGATCACAAAACTCTATCTAATATTATTGGCACTGATTTAACTGTTGAACCTGGTTTACACCGCACGCTATTAGGTGATGGCGTTGCTTCTGCTTTAGGAACGATTATTTGCGGTTTACCTAATACTAGCTATGGAGAGTCCATCGGTACTGTGGGATTTAGTAAAGTGGCATCAGTGTGAATACTAACTATCGCCGCGGGATTATTAGGCATACTTGGTTTTATTCAACCAGTTCAAGTATTCTTAAATAGTATTCCAAGTTGCGTATTTGGCGGTTGCTCAATGATCTTATATGGTTATATTGCCGCGTCAGGCTTAAAAACATTAGTCAATAACAAGGTTGATTTCGAAGATAATAAAAACTTAATTGTAGTTAGTGTTATTCTTACTGTTGGTGTTGGCGGCGCAATGATAAAAATTACCGATAGCTTTAATTTATCGGGTGTTGCCTTCGCAATGTTGTTAGGTGTAATATTAAACTTAATATTAAAAAGAAAGTCTACTGAGAATAAATAAGGCTCACGATTTGAACCAAATCAAGGTCAAAATTAATTTTATGATAAATTAATCAGATAATTCTTGACAAAGCCAAAAAAATGTAGTATTATATAATTGTAAATAAATAATAAGGTTTATGATTATGTAATACTTTTTTATTTGAAAGGAGAAATAATGAGTCAAGTTTATGATGAGAATAGTATAAAAACTTTAAACTATCGAGACTCGTGCCGTGAATCACTTGGTATGTATATTGGTGATAATGGCGTTCAAGGTATGCATCATTTATTAACAGAAATTGTTGCTAATGCGATGGATGAAGCCGCGGCGGGTTATGGTAAAATTATTAAAGTTATTATTGATAGAAGTGAAAACCGCGCAACAGTAATAGATGAAGGACGTGGTATTCCTTTTAAGAAAAATCAAACAGGCAATTGGGCAATCGTTGAAATGTGCACAAACCTTCATTCAGGTGGTAAATTTAGTGGACAAGGTAATTATAAAAGTTCACTAGGTTTAAATGGTGTTGGAGCAACTGTCACGAACGCTTTATCAAGCGAATTTAGTATTGAGTCGCACCGAGATGGTGAAAGTTGTTTATTTGAAGTTTTTGATGGAGAATATGATGATCCGATTATTACAAAATATAGCGGTCCAACAGGTTCAAAAGTAAGTTTTATTCCTGATAGTAATGTCTTTAAAGATGTCAGATGGGATATTGAAAAAATTAAAGAAGAACTTCAATTACACGCATTATTAAATAATGGTATTACTTTTGATTTAACAGAAGTAAATGAAGATAAAATTCTTGGACATTGGAATTTTAAATATTCTAATGGTATCAAAGATATGCTTAAGTTAAAATGTGAAGGATTAAAAATGTTAACAGATCCAGTTTATTCCGCGGCGCACATTGAAGACGGCGGTGAAACTTGCGATATTGAATTTGCTTTTGCTTATAGTGATAGAAGTTATGAAACAATATATAGTTTTGTTAATGGTGGTTATACTCCTAACAATGGAACTCACGTGACGGGATGGAAAACAGGTTATACTTCTTATATTAATAAGTTGGCAAAAGAACTTGAAGTTTTAAAAGATAAGGATAAAAATTTTGATGGCGCGATTGTGCGTAAAGGTTTAGTGCTTATATTGAGTATTAGAATGTCAAGTCGTCCATTATTTGGTGAACAAACTAAAATTACATTAAATTCACCTTGCGCAAGAGGTTATTGTTCTAAGGCGGTAAATCAATTAATTCTTGATAAGAAAGCCGCAAAACAAATTTTAGACAAGATTACTATTGAGCAAAAGGCGGAAGACGCGGCACAAAGAAAACGTGAAGCACAAGAAAAAATTACAAAAGGTGGAAAAAACTTAAATAGCTTAAGAGATTTACCAGAAAAATTAGCGGATGCAAGCGACTTTACAGACGCAGAGATCTTTTTCGTCGAGGGTGAATGAATTGCCCTTATCTAATTATCCTAAGACCATAGGGGTAAGTTTAAATTATTAAACTTGCTAACGAGGGTAAATTAATATTTTATATTAATGAGTCTCGTGCGAAGGTTATATTCATAATCATACGTGTATCGACTATCTCCGTTGTTGGAGAGTAGACTTATTATTGGTACATAAGTCGAAACATTAGACGATTTTAATCGAAGAAATAGTCAGCGAGTGCGGCACTCGGATTCAGCCGCAGGTGGAGGAAAAGAAGCTAAAAATACTGCCCAGGCAATAATGCCACTTAGAGGAAAAGTCAAAAATAGCACCTCGTTAGAATTGGCAGATGCGATAAAATCTGATACCATTAAAGATATATTAAACTGCTTAGGTTGTGGTATTGGTGATCATTTCAACATTAATAACTTGAGATATAACCGTATAATTATCATGACAGATGCAGACCCGGATGGAAATTCGTCCGTATACAACTTTTCCATTTAATCAATGGGGTCATTAATAATAATGGCTAACGGGGAAGGCTGATCGTATAAAGAGAAACCTATAAGGTCCGAAGTTAATCCCGTGGGAAAATTTGATATTTAAAACTTTATAGATTATCCTTAATATAAGGAGGTCATATAGAATGATCGGAATTTATAAAGTAATTGATTTAAGAAATCAAAAAGTAATTTATGTTGGACAATCTATTAATATTGAAGATAGAATATGTCAACACAAAAAACGAACACAACAATTAATTGATCAATACATTCACAATGAAGGTTTAGATAATTTTAGTTTTGAAACTATTGAAATTTGTGATGTATCACAACTAGAAGAAAGAGAAATTTATTGAATTTCATTTTATAACACAATGCGCCCAAATGGTTATAATTGTGTCTTGGGAACACCTGTTGGCTATAATTCAATAGGCGAAAACAATACACGTGCTTGTGTTAATGAAGAACAAGTAATACAAATGCGAGAACAATGTCAAACTAAAACAAAATTAGAAGTATGGAAAAATTATTCTAATTTAATTAGTTATGATGCTTTTAGAAAGATTATCGATGGCATAACTTGAAAACATTTACCTGTTTTAGATTCAAAACCAGAATTAAGATCAGAGAGAAAGAGATGTAAATTAACTGAAGAACAAGTTAAAGATATTCGTTATCGTTCTGAAATATTGAAACAATCTCGTCAAGAAATTTCTCAAACTTATAATTGAATTACCACTAAAAGTATTACTCGTATTTTAAATTATGAAACTTGAAAAAATATAGATAATCATGGAAATAGAGAATTTAAAAATAATAAATTTCCTCGGTCTAAAGTTTCTCCTGATGATGTGCGTGAAATTCGTAGACGTGCTGATTTAGGTGAAAGTGGTGCTTCTATTAGTAAAGATTATCCTCAAATCTCACAAAACGCTGTTCGTTTGATTATTAATCGTAAAACTTGAAAAAATATTGAATAACCTGTAACGACTAGACGACGTAATTGTCTCGTAGGACTACTATTGATACGTAGTTCGAAATGGTTGTACAAGTTCATAACTTGTAAAAGATAGTCTGAGCATATAGAAATATATGATTGATCGGGAGGTCATATTGAACTGTTGTTAATTACATTATTTTTACATCACCTTCCAGAATTAATTACTCAAGGTAAAGTTTATGCTGCGGTTCCACCTTTATTTAAAACCGTAAATGGCAAAGAAACACTTTATTGGTATGAAGATAATAGTGATTATAAAAAGTATATTAGAAATCATAAAAATGTAGCCATCACGAGATTTAAGGGATTAGGGGAGATGGGAGCCGATGAACTCTATTCAACGACTATGGATCCCGCTCATAGAAAATTAATTCAATTAACTACTGATAATATCACTGAAACATTAGACTTGTATAATACTTTAATGGGTAAGCAACCAAGTCTAAGAAGAGATTTTATTGTAAAGAATAAATTATCTTCTTATGAAGATGGCGACATTTTCGATGAAGATAATTTAGATATAGAGGAATAATTTCTTGATAATATCATAAAATAATAGTATAATAAATTAGAAAGGAATAAATAATAATGAATGAATTAAATGAAAGAACAAAACGAGATTTTTTAGTTTATGCAAATAGTGTTATTAAATCAAGAGCAATTCCAAGTATTGAAGATAATTTAAAACCTATTCATAGAAAAATCTTATATACATTATATAAAGATAAAGTGTTTGATGATAAACCAACACGTAAATGTGCGACAGAAGTAGGTAAAGCATTACTTTATTCACCACACGGTGATACTTCTGTTTATGACGCTTTAATAAGAATGGGTCAATGGTGGAAATTACGTTATCCATTACTTTATATTCAAGGTAATGGAGGAAACCTTCTAGGCGACTCAGCGGCCGCGATGAGATGAACTGTATTGTCTCTTAATCTACTTTTCCGTTAATCAACGGGGTAAATTTTAATAACAAAATTTGCTAACGAGGGTAAGTTAAATAAAATTTAATGAGTCTCGTGGGAATACTTAAATAGTAAGCCTGTACAGACTATCCCCGACCATAGGCAGGGAGTAGCACCGCTATTGATACGCGGTTGACTTATAGGAAACGAAGGTCAAGTAATGCGAAAGAGTAGACCCGATATTTTATCGGTGAATAAATAGTCGATTTATTATAAAATAAATGATACAGAATGTAAATTAAGTCCAATAGGAATGTTAATGCTTGAAGACTTAGATAAACAAAGTGTTGATTTTAAACCTAATTACGATGGCACAACAGAAGAACCAATTACATTACCAAGCCGTTTTCCATATATTTTATGTGGTAATAATAATGGTATCGCTGTTGGTTTAAGTAGTGGATTAGTTTCGCACAATTATACAGAAGTAGCAGAAGGAATTAAATATTATATTGATCATAAAGATTGTTCAATCGCAGATTTAATGAATTTTATTAAAGGACCTGATTTTCCTACTGCAGGAAAAATTTTGAATGGAGAAGATTTATTAAATATCTATTCAACTGGTCGCGGCGCAATTAGAATGTGTGCTCATTATGATATTACTAAAAATGGGCAAAAGACAATTTTAACATTTCATGATTTACCTTATGGAGTTGAAATTGATAATGGCATTAAAGCGCCGTTGAAAAAACTTATTATTGAAGAAGGTTATGAAACTTTTGAAAACTTTGATGTTATTAAAGCAGGACCTCGAAACTTTGATATAGTTATTACTTTATCAAAAAATGCAGATGTAAAGAAATGTTTAGATATATTATTTACTAAAACACGTCTTGCAGATACAATTAAAGTTAATCAAACTTTAATCGTTAATGGTGAACCAAAATTACTTAACTTAAAACAATTAATTGAGTATTGGGTTAATTATCGTGCAGAGATAATTCGCCGCATTAATAACACTGATTTAATTAAAGTAAAACATAAACTTATTATCAATAATGGTTTACAAAAATGTATGTCAAATATTGATAGAGTTATTCAAATTGTGCGTTTTGATGAAACACCAAAAGCAACTTTAATGAAAGAGTTTGAGCTTACTGATGAACAAGCCACTGCGGTTTTAGATATTAAATTAGCTCGTTTAAGTAAATTAGAGATTAAGAAACTTGAAGATGAACATAGTGATTTAACCGCGCAAGCACAAGAATTACAAAATATTGTTGATAATCTTGATGTGCGTGAACAATTAATTAAAAAAGATTTAGACACAATGAAGAAAATTATTGGCGCAGATGAAAGATTAACTGAAATCTATTATTCTCGCCCTAATGAAGCACAAACAATAGATAAACCAAGAGTAAAAGAAGAATATCGTGTTTATGAAAATGGCGTTCATTATAATATAGGTGTTGATACAATAGAAGATAACTTAGTTGATGTGGTTTTTGCTTATAATCAAAATGATATTATGGGTTATAATGCCGCGGGAGAAATGTCCCCGCTATGTGATTTAAACTGCGGATTAATTGGAGCTTTTAACAAAGAAGGTAAAAAACTTATTGGTATAACTAAAAATGGTAATATTAAAGTTTCTCTTACTTCTGATTATAAATTTACAAAAATGGGCGAGAGAATTATGAAAATTAAAGATGGCGATGAATTAGTTTTTGCGGCAACCGCAAATGATGATGACTATTTAATCCTCTTTAATGGCGACCGCAATATATTAAAATTGGCGATTAAAGATTTACCAGTAGCGTCAAAATTAACATTAGGCGTTAAGAGCGGCTTTACTACTATTGGTGGTGTGGCAATCGGCAGAGATAGTGATAATTTACTTTTTGTAAGCGGAGACAATAAAGGTAAACTTACACCAATTAAAGATTTCTCAATTGATAGTCGTGGTAATAAAGGTCAATTAGTGGCAGAAAACACTAAATGGATGCGCTTATTTGAAAATGGACGTGAATATATCTATATTATACCAAATGTCGGCAAAGGACTTATTTTAAACCGCACAAAAGTATCTATTAAAAGTAGAACTGCAGGCGGCGCAACTTTGACAACAAAGAAAATTAGAAAAATTATCTAAAAAAATTTGCCAAAGCGAAAAAAATAGTGTATAATATATCTGTTAAAGGAGAATTAAAAAATAATGGATACATCAGAAATCATTATTTTAACTGACTGCGGTGAAAAGGTCATGTCTTTTTTACAAACTCATGATGAAACTTGGGTTGGAAAAGATTTAATTGACCGCACTGGCGTTAAAGGTATTTATTCAGTTTTACAATCTTTAATGAATCGTGGTCTAGTTAGAATGGCTGATCCTATTACTCGTGATTTTACAAATAGTAAAGGGATCACAAAACCAAAGGAATA
>CALBGF010000077.1 GCA_937893635.1 uncultured Mollicutes bacterium
AAGTTTTACAAAAAAAGCACCTTATTTTCTTAGTAATCGTACTTCGCATAATAGATATTATGTTAACCAAAAATGTTAAAAAGCACGATTATATCGACACTTTAATTTTTAAATAAGTTTGATATAATCGCTGAAAACTAAACTTTTCCACATAATTTGTTTAACTATTTATTTACTAATTAACTACTAAATAACTACTAAAAGCGTATTTTACTCAATATAATAGTACTTTTCTTAATCCACTTTTTAATATGGCTATTTGTTGATCACTTAACCTTAACTTGGTTGCGCCTTGTTCATTAGAGTTGATTATCGGACGTACATAAATTCGTAATTTATCTAAAGAACGTATTTGGTTAAGAACCGCTAAAGTCTCGTGGTCAGTTACTATTCCCGATATGTTTCCTAAGTTTATGTCACTTGCGGGATTTGCGCCATGACGATTGCTTTTTAAAGGACAGACAACCACTAATGGATTATTCGCTTTACTATCCACTAACACAACACCATAATGTCGATTAGAAAATTCACAGTTAACATTTACTCCCCAATCGAACTCATAAATGTCTCCAACACGCATTTCTAAATTGGGACTATAATTCTCCTGGTAAGTAATATACTCTAATTGTCTTTTAACCCATTCTAGTTGTTGCTTGAGATTGTTAAGAGCGGTATACTTCTTTTTATTCTCTTCTGATAAATAATTTGCTTCATCACATTTGAAACGAATAAGTTTACTATATGACATTTTTTTCACCTCATTATTATATAGTGAAAGAAAATTCATTTTTCGAAAAAAATTTGAAAAAAATAAAAAAAGCAGTAGTTAAACTGCTTTTAGACGTTTGCTTAAATGTTTAATAATTGATTCACCAATAATGACAATAATTACAATTTCTATGATAATAGCAATTAAGTTTGCCATATCTAGTATACTAAATGAACTATAAATCATTAATCCAACGCTTCTTCTTACTTGACATAAATATTCGCCAGTAACAATTACTTTAAAACCTAATCCAATCGTTTGAAGTAAGCAAGTAACAATGCTAGGAAACATAAGTGGTAAATAAATTTTAAAGAATTTTCTCCATTTACTAGCGTCAGTAACATGTAATTCCAATACGATATTTTGATCCATATTATCAATAGACGCTACCGTGGCTTCTAACATAACGGGCATTGTTACTAAAAAGCAAATAAGCATAGGTCGAATGATATGAGCACTACTACCGCGAATGATAATAAAAATGTAAATGGCTACCGCTACTAATGGCGAAGCTTTCATGATTATAATAATCGGACGAAGAAAGCTCATAATTAGACGATTATAGTAGTATAGAAGCGCGATAACCAAAGAAATGATTAAAGATACAACTAATACTCCAAAAAGCCTTAAAAACGTGTATATGAAGTTTAAAATGGTATCTTTGTTTGTAATGTTATTAATAAAACAAGTAGAAATATCTTTAATAGTCGGATATATTTGCGGATCTTGCTTTTGATAACTAACTAAAGCAATTAAAGCGACTAATAAAATAATAGAAAATAATGAGACAATTTTACTACTTATTGAGGTAGAAGTTTTCATCTGGAAGTTTTCCTCCCACATTAGCGCTTAATCCTAAGTTAATCATCGCATTAAAATATCCTTCTACTAGTTCTTTTTCATTATTAAATGATTTATATCCAGAGTTAGGAATAGCTTTGGCTAATAGAGCTTCTTTAAATGTTCCAGTAACTGTTTCAGCGTTTTTAGCAGTTGTAGTTACGTCTTTTGTTGCTAGTTCAATTGAAGCATCTATTTCTTTTAATGCTGGCTTTAATTCTTCGTATTTAGAAATCTTTACAAACATTGCACTTTGTGGATACGAATCTAAACCGGTTGCGGTTTTCCAAAAGTCAAGTAATGGTTTAACATATACTCCTTCTAAGTTAAGCGCAGAAATATTCGGTTGAGCGGATATAACATAATCAGCAGTTCCGCTAGAAAATGCTGAATTAGCCATAACAACATTATCAACGTATTCAATAGTTATATCGTTGCTTAAATTAGTACTTGATATTACTGTATTCAAAATAATATCAGGAGTACTACCCTTTCCATAACTTGTAATTGTTTTTCCTCTTAAATCATCAAATTCTTTAACTTCTTCTCTTGATAATAAATAAATATTATCCCAAACAATCGTACGATATAGACCATATGTAGGGTTTTCTTCCTTGTTATAACGCATAGCGCCTAAATTAATTGGAGCAATAATTATATCTTTATCTTTGCTAGCAAAGGCCGCTGTTAAAGGTTGAGGACCGCTAACGACTTCAACATCATCCATATGATTAATTGCGTAATTACTAATAGCAATAGTTGGAGTACCATTTGGAGTAATAATACTTGGATAGACTTTAGTTTCGTTTACGCTACTACTTGTGCTAGTGGATGTAGAGTTTCCATTACATCCAACTAACAATAAAGAGACACTTAAAAATAATAAATTTTTCTTTTTCATTTTAATCACCTAGTTAATTATATGCTATAATACAAATATGTTTTGTGATAATTATCACAGTTAGGAGCTCAATATGTTAACTTCTTTAGATTTAGTTGCTGTACTTAATAAAGATGAATTTAAGTATGTGAAGTATTTAGAATTTCATAAAACCGATGTATTGTACTTTGAAAGCGATGCTTGTAACAACATTGATATATTAGTTAAAGGCGAGATTATCATGACTAAAAGTGATTTAGATGGTAATGAAGAAACTTTTAACTATATGAAAGCACCGAATATTTTTGGTAATAATTTGATTTTCGCTTCTTCTAACCGCTACTTAGGTAATGTTACTAGTTATAGCGATGTAGCGTTATATCGAATTAATAAAGATAATTTATTATATTTATTATCAAATAACAAAACGTTTTTAACTATGTATCTTGAACTTTTAGCTAATAAATCACTGGAATTATCAAAACACTTGCAAGTAATATCAATTCAAAATGTTGAAAAACGTCTATTAAGCTTTTTAAAGATGAAATTTAAAGAAAATAATGGCTATTATCAAATTCATTCAATGACAAGTTTGGCAAAAGAATTGTCATTACCGCGTGAGACTACTTCTAGAATGGTTTATAAGCTATCTAGAGCTAACAAATTCATTTATATAGATAAAACGTTTAAAGAAATTAAAAACGCCTTAGATTCGCTCTAAGGCGCTTTTTTTATTTAAGTAGTTCTTCTATTGGCTCACCAATCATATTACTTGCTTTTTTAAGTCCAAAGTTTTCTAGTATTGTTGCACCAATATCAGCGAAGGTATTACGTTCATGTAAGAGTTTTCCATCAACGATTGATTTAGAATAACATAATAATGGGACATGTTCTCTTGTATGATCAGTACCAGTATGAGTTGGATCATTACCATGATCAGCGGTAATCATTACTAAGTCATCATCATTAATTGTTTCTAATAAAACTTTTAATTTCTTATCAAAGTCTTCAATTGCTTTACCATATCCAATAGGGTTACGGCGGTGTCCATATTCAGAATCAAATTCCACTAAGTTAACAAAGCATAATCCCTTATAATCTTTTTTAGCTTCTTCGATTGTTTTATCCATACCATCATTATTAGATATAGTTCTTTGAGTGCGAGTTACACCTGCTCCATTAAATATATCATTGATTTTACCAACACAACTTACTTCGTATCCAGCATCTTTTAAGATATTCATAGCGGTTGTTCCAGTTGGAGATAAAGCATAGTCGTGGCGATTAGATGTACGTTTGAAGTTATCTTTATTATCGCCAACATATGGACGAGCAATAATTCGACCTAATAAATATTCCGGGCGCATACAAATGTTACGCGCTATTTCACAGTCTTTATATAACTCATTTAAAGGAATTATACTTTCATGAGCGGCAATTTGAAGAACACTATCAGCGCTTGTATAAACAATTAAAGCACCTGTTTTCATTTGCTCTTCACCAAGTTGTTTAATGATTTCAGTTCCGCTTGCGGCAATATTACCGATAATTTTACGACCAGTTTTTTCTTCTAATTCATCAATTAATTCTTTTGGAAAACCTGTATCAGTAAATGTTTTAAATGGTTTAGTTGTTAATATACCCATCATTTCCCAGTGACCAGTCATAGTATCTTTTCCGTTACTTGCCTCATTTAAAATTAATGAATAAGCATGAGGATGAGATACAACCGATGATCCCACTACTTTTCCTAAGTCTCCAATTCCTAAAGCGTTTATAGTAGGAATATCAAGTCCTCCGCAACGCTCAGAAGTATGAACCCATGTATTAGTGCCTTCATCACCAAATTTATTAGCGTCTTTCATGGCTCCAATACCGGCGGAATCCATTACAATAACAAATATACGTTTATATTTCATATAAAAAATCTTCCTCTCACATTAATTATTATATCTTACTTTCTTTTATTATACAAATCATAGGCACTTAAAATGCGGTTTTGCGTAATTGTTGTATAAATTTGTGTTGTAGCAATGTCTGAATGCCCTAGCATCTCTTGCACCACTCTTAATTGGGCGCCATTTTCTAATAAATGTGTAGCAAATGAATGGCGTAAGGTATGGGGCGATATTTCTTTATCAATATTAGCCATTTCAGCATACTTCCTTATGACTTTAAAAAAGTATTGACGCGATAAAGGCTTTCCATATTTAGATAAGAAAATATAATTACTTTTATTCTTCTTATCTTCATAGCGAACCTCATCTAAATAGGCACATAAATATTCTAAAGCAAATTCCCCAATTGGAACTCTTCTTTCTTTAGAGCCTTTACCAATAACAGTTACAATACCTTTAGAAATATTTACATTAGAAAACTTTAAATTTAATAATTCCGAAACACGCAATCCAGAAGCATACATTACTTCTAACATCGCTTTATCTCTTAACCCATCTTTTTTTGTTAAATCTGGTTGATCTAATAATGCTTCAACTTCTTCCATTGTAAGATAAGTAGGTAACAAAGTGTGTTGTTTAGGTAAATCAACTTTGGGAATTTGTAATCGATAATAGTTTTCTCTTTGTAAGAATTTATAGAAATTACGAATAACTGAAACTCTTCTTACTATTGTCCGAGCGGATATTTGATGTAAGGCTTCGTAACGAACAAAGCGCGGAAAAAGTTCTGGTGCTAAATCATCAGTGTCATCTAAGTTATCAATCGCCGCTATAAAGAAATTCAAATCATCTTTATAGGCACTTATGGTATTTTCTGATAATCCTTTTTCAACGATTAGATAATCAAGAAATAAATTAATTGCTTCATGAATATCCATAAAATTAACTCCTTATCTACTAGTTAACTACTAGTTAATTACTATTTATCTCTTTTTGCCTCACTTGCTCGCTTAAATACGTCTTTTTTAAGTTTGCGATTCAAATCATTAATTAAGAGTTTAGTTTTAGACTCTTCTTCATGAATTTGATAGTTAAATAAGCTCATTTGTAACTTGATTTCATTTTTAGAAATAAGATTTTGTAATGTTACTCCTACTAAACGAATAGGCTCTTGATTATTAAGTTTATCATAGACAAGCAAGGCTTTTTCTAAAATTGTTTCATAATCATTAAAAGGCTCACGGAATGTCATACACTTAGTATGTAAACGGAAATCAATAGTTTTAATTGTTATTTGAATAGTATTGCCTAATTTATTTTCTTCTTGCGCTCTTTCACTTACGTCTTTTGATAAATATTTAATCATCGACTTTATTTCTTCATAATCAGTAGTGTCATGATCAAATGTACGTGATGTTCCGATTGATTTAGGATCGGCAACTTCAGTTTCAACAACATCAGAACCATAGCCATCAATCCATTCCATACAAGTATAATAGAATTTACCTAATTGCTTTTTTAATTTCTCTTGATCAACTATTTTTAATGATCCGATTGTATCCACGCCGATATCTCTTAGTCTTGGTGCAGTTTTTTTACCGATTCCAAACATACTTTCAATTGGTAAAGGATAAATCATTTTTTTCACATCTCTACGTCTAATAATTGTAATTCCCATCGGTTTTTTCATGTCTGAGGCCATTTTAGCTAAAAACTTTGTAGGTGCAATACCAATGGAGCATTTTAATTTTGTTTTTTCATATAATCCATTTTGTAAATCTTTTAAGTATTGATAAGGATTCTTTTGATTCTTTAATGGCTCAGTCATATCAACAAAGCATTCATCTATGGACGCTACTTGGATGATAGGAGAATAATGGCGGACATAATCAAAGAATTCTTTTGATAAACGCTCATATAATTCAAAATGACAAGGGGTAATTATCACATTTGGGCATAGTTCTTTAGCTTGATAAGTTGGCATAGCGCTATGAATACCAAAAGCTCTAGCTTCATAATTAGCGGTGGAAACAATGCCTCTTCTTCCGATTCCTGCAACGATTAATGGTTTACCTTCATATTCAGGATGAACGATAGTTTCAGCAGTAGCAAAAAAGCAATTTAAATCGATATGCATAATTATCTTACTCATGAAACCATCTCCTATCGCTAATATTATAGCAAATATTGAAGTGATATTTAAACAAAAGAAAAGGAACTATCGTTATTAATAGTTCCTAATGTAATTCTTATTTTTCTTCTTTCTTCTCTTTAACTAATTGGATAATTGGTAAGGTAATACCAGCGATTGCGCCTAACCAAATTATAGCATCTACACTCCATAATAGGGCTTGCCAATTAAATATATGTGAATTTCCTTTAATACTAGAAGAATATTCTTGTACCGCATTAGAATTTGTAACGGCATAAATAATATTTTTAGCAGCGTTATGGATATAATGATTAACAGTATTGTTTTCTTTATAGTTAGCAGAACTATTAGTTAATCCTCCAACTGTTTCATTTACAGCCGCTAACGGCCATAATTGGTTATTAGAATTTAACCAAATATCAGTTCCACCATATAATCCAGAAATCATATCTTGGTAATACATAGCGGTTACAGATGCTTGGTCAGTAATAGCCATGCCTTTGAATCCCCATTCGTTTCTTAAGACATTTGTCATTAAGCCTTTATGAGCACCAGCCCAAGTAGCACCAATACGGTTCATAGCTACCATTACAGCGACCGAATTACCTTCGATAGTGGCATATTCAAATCCTTTTAAGCAAATTTCACGAATTTCTTGTTCATTAGCAAAATAAGCTCCGCCATATCTATTCGTTTCTTGATCATTTAAGGCAAAGTGTTTCATATAAGCGATAACGCCCATTGAACGAACACCTTTCATTTCGCTAGCAGCAATAATACCTGATAAATAGCCATCTTCAGAGAAATATTCAAAGTTACGTCCGCTATAAGGAGAACGATGAATATCAATACCAGGAGCGTACCATCCTGCGACATTTGCCGCAATTGAATCTTCACCAATATGAATACCGACTTCTTCAATTAAATCTTTATTCCATGTAGAAGACATTACTACTTCTGCTGGCCATGCCATACATGAAGTACCACCAACTAAAGTACCAGATATTCCGGATGGACCATCTTTATCTTGAGTTGAAGGTAAGCCAATAGAATCAATTGCCATAGTGGAATAACCACCAGTTCTTACTAATTTAGAAGCTTGATTCCAAGTAAGTTGATTGACTAAATCATCCCATTTTGAGTCGTTATAATCAACGCCAATTAAATCTTTAACCGTATAACTTGTACTTGTTGAACCAAATGTTACTTTTTCTAAAGAAGTATCATTAATAACAGCATCGCTTCTATTCCATTTTAAATCTTCAATTAATTGATTTGGAGCAGTCCAAGATTTGTTTTGGTAATTAGATGAACTTTCTAAAGTAGAAACCCAATTACTTCTACTCAAATATTTAAAGTTACTATCATATTTATTAATATCTGCATCTTCAAATTGATTAGTTATTGTATAATCAGTGACATCGGATTTAGCATATGTTTCTTTATCAAGTGTTGCTTGTGTGAATGCTAATTTAGCTAAGTTAGCATTACCATTAACATTTGGAGTATTAAGTAAAGCATGAATATTATTAAGTGCTTCATGCGCACCATTACCAATACTAAAATAATAATCACCAGCATCTAAAACATAAGTTTTTGCATCCTTATAGTCATAAGATGTTAATTGTTTTTTATCAACTTTTACTTCAACATTACTAACTGTTTCTCCGCTTTTAATAATATCAGTTTTTGTAACACCAACTAATTCAATCGCGGATGTTTCAATTTTACCATTATATGGTTTACGAGCATATACTTCGATTACATCTTTTCCATCCATATCTCCAGTATTAGTTACATCAACAGTTATTTCAAAACTATTTCCATCGCTTGTTTCGCTAACTTTGAAGTTAGAATATTCAAAAGTTGTATAAGATAAGCCAAATCCAAATGGGTATTGAACTTCGGAATCATAATTAAATGATCCGGCATTACCTTGATTTAATAAAGCATCTTCGTAGCGAGTTTCATAATAGCGATATCCAACATATATTCCTTCGCCATATACTAAGTACTTATTTGCTCTTTCGGTATTCTTGTCGGCATTAGCAATGCTAAAATCACCCATATTGCTAAATGAAGGTGCGGAAGTTGAATCGTAAGCAAATGTATCGACTAATTTACCAGATGGGTTACTAGTTCCTGCTATTACACTAGCTAAGCCATATAATCCTTCTTGTCCAACGCCGCCACACCATAAAACAGATTTTACATTTTGATAAGCTGCATCTTCTAAGAATCCTAATTCAATTGGATTATTAGTATTAACAATTAATATAACTTTATCAAAATTAGCGCACGCTAGTTTGATTGTATCTCTTTCATTATCATCAACTTGTAAATAACGATAGCCAGTTGAAAGAGTGTTAAGAGGTAAATCTGATGATTCTCCTCCGCTTCTTCCAATTGTGACAATTGCTACTTCATCATCTTTAATAGTTTTTAAAGCGTTAGAGTCACCATTAATTACACTAACGGGAACTTCATTAACACTAAAAGCACCTTTTCCTGTTTCATCAGGATATGTTTTACGGTATGATTTTCCTTTACCAGTACTATAAAAGTCCCATAAGTTTTGATCAACGCTAAATCCTTCTTTTTCTAAAGCAGTTTTTAGTGTTGGAGCGGTTGATACGTCAACAGCGCCACTACCAGATCCGCCATAAACAAAGTCGACAGAGTTTTGACCGAATATAGCAATTTTCTTTTCAGTTTTTAAAGGTAAAGCATTATCTTTATTTTGAAGAAGAACGCTACCTTCTTTAACAACTTCTTGAGCACATGCTTTTTCGGCTTCACTAGCTACATAGTCACTTTTAGAAAAGAATGTATTTAATAAACCTTCATAACGATAAGCAATACTTGTTCCAACGCCCATACCAACAGCTAAAATAGTTGAAACAGAGATTGATGTTATTTTTGCCCAAAGTGGGAATTTCTTTTTACTCATAATAAATAATTTCTCCTTTCAAAAATTAAAATGAAAGGTGATTAAATGCATTAATCACCTAGTTAATATTATTCAACTACTTTAACGTCAGCTTCAATGCACATTCTATTTTCAGCTTTGGTATCAGTAACATTATCAACGTTATAAATATAACGATTACCAGGTTTTCCATAAGTATTTAAGAATTCTTCTTTAGAATTGATCATAGCGCCACCTGCTAATTCATGAGGGAATGTTGATGTATCGCTATCAATTGATAATGAGAACATACCATTATAAATATCATTATTAACTTGTACGTGAGTTGCATCACTTAAGACGATTTCTGTATAACCATCATATTTAGCGTTTCTAGCACCTAATGTGTAAGTACCTTCAATTAAATAAATGTAGTTAGTCATCTCACTTGGATTAATTTGAGTTAATGAATAATTACCATTATCAAATAATTCAAGTTGTTCATAGTATTGTTGAATGGTAGTTTCTGTTACTTCTTGACCATTTTGGTCTTTATAAGTGTTAGTTTGGCTAATAGTATACTTAGCAATATAAATGTTTGCTAATTTAGCTTCTGAAGTCTCAGAACAGCCAGTTAATGCACCAAGAGATGCAAGAGAAAGCATTGCGCCTAATAGAAATTTCTTTTTCATTTTATTAAATCCTCCTATTGAAAAATGAATTTACAAATGCATTTTAAAAGTGAATGAAAACGCTTGCAAACATTTGGCATAAGAGGACGATTTTTTGTCACAAGAGACATAATTTAGTCATTGTAAGCGGTTGGAATCATTATTTTTAAGGTAAAAATGTTATTTTCACTACTTATGGAAATTATTCCTTTATATTTCTTCACAATTGATTTAATGGAAGAAAGTCCATAACCATGATAACCATTTTTTTCTTTTCTAGTTAATATAGTTCCATCTTTCTTTTCTAATGTTCCATCAAAATAATTGGTAATATTAATTAAGATGTTACCCATGTAATTATCAATATTTACACTAATGATTCTTTTTGATACTTCTAACTTCTCACTTGCCTCGATTGCATTATCAAGAGCGTTTCCAAACAAAGTGTAAATATCACTTGTGTCAATAGTTTTTAATTTACTGGCATCGCCTAAATAAGATAATTTTATATTGTTATTTAAGCAATATAGTTCTTTTTCCATCAAAATGATATCTAACACTTCATTATTAGTATGGATGTTAATATCATAAATCATTATTTCTTTTTGGAGTTTATTTAATACTTCATTACGATCTTCTACTTGCATAGTTTTTAAGTCTTCAATTTGATGCTTAAGGTCGTGACACTTACGGTTAATTAAATCAATAGAATCCTTTTTTAGTAAAAATTGCTTATTATTTTCATGAAGTAATTGATTAATGATTTCTTTTTCATTTTTTCTTTTGTTTTCATAAAGTAATAAGAAAACAGAAAAAAGGATAAGCGCACTAATGGAAAGTTCAATTAATAAACCAAGATAATCAGGATTTTCTACTCCTGGACGGCGATATATATCTTGTCCAGCAAAAGATAAAAATAAAGTAAGAACTAACATTAAGGTATATAAAATAGTTGTACTTCTTCTTTCTGGAGCATAGACATTACCGATGTTTTTAAATTTACGCGAAATAAAGAAGTAAGTAGGTACTAAAATTATTAAGTATGATGAAGCGCATATTAAAAAGTATATAGCGACATTCGCGCACACTTTTGGAATTAAAGTTAAAGCTAAGAATTCATTAATAAGTGTATATTCTATATGTTGTAAAGCGTAACCCGCTGAAGCATATAGTAAACTTTGCTCAAAATTAAACTTAAAATTAAATGTCAAATATAAACAAGACATAAGCACAAGAAAGCAATACCAAGCAATAACTATAATCGACATAAGCGGTTGTGTTATGCCTATAGTAGCTAAAAACTTCACTAAAAAGACATATCCTTGTGACAAAACAAGCATAATAATGGATGATGGGATGATTCTTTTTAAGAAATTTTCTCTTTTTTGCGAGCAAGGAAGAACTAATACTAATTCACCTAGTAATAATTCAATAATAAATCTTAGTTCTTCAAAGACATCTAAAAACGTGATATCACTAAACATAATTTTTTACCAACTCTTTTTTAAATTCTTGTTTTCGAGAACGCGATACTTTCAAAACAACATCTTTAATATAAACATCATCTCCGATAAATTTAGAAATTTTTCGCATATTGATAATATTAAATTTATTAATACGGAAAAAGCCAAATTTAGCAAGTTTATTTTCGGCATCACTTAGAGTTTGACGCACAGTATATTTTTTATTATTAACGCAATATGTTAAATAATGACCATAAACTTCGATGTAATCAATATCACTAATATTTACTGATACTTTTTCTTCTGTAGTAGTTAAAATAATAAAGTCGCTAATTTTACTATTAATCTTATCGATGATACGCGGCATTTTTAAGTTAAACTCTTCTTCTGTTATTGGCTTAATGATATAAGCAGATGCATCAACGCTATAACCTTCAATAGCGTAAGCCATAGACGAGGTAATAAAGACAATTACTAAATTATTTCCTAATCTTTCTCTTGCTTTACGGGCGATATCCATACCGGTTAATGATCCACCTAAGAATATATCAAAAAATAGTAAATCAAAAATATCATTACTAGATAAAAAACTATTCGCGGAATTAAATACTTTTAAAGAATATTCGATGGAATGCTTATTAAAGTAGTTTTCAATTACTTTTGTAAGTTTTTCTTGATCAATTTGACTATCTTCCACAATGCCGATGTTAATCATAATGTTCACCTACTACTAGTATAACAAATATTTAAGATAATTAAAATATAAAAAAAGCCCTTGTTATCGGGCTGTTATAGTTTTGAAATTAATTAATGCATCATAATGGCATTTTTCTTAATTACAGATAAATAATCCGCGATCATCACGATAAATTCGGAATTAGTTGGTTTAGCTTTTTCTGCACTAATGGAATAACCAAATATTTCATCAATTAAATCAATATTTCCACGATTCCATGCTACTTCGATAGCGTGTCTTATTGCTCTTTCAACGCGACTTGAAGTTGATTTATATTTTTTAGCGATTTCTGGATATAAAGATTTCGTAATTTGACCAACATATTCATCTTGATTAGCAAAAGTTAATAAGATACCTGTTCTTAAGAAATTATAGCCTTTAATATGCGCTGGTACTCCTATTTCATGTAATAAATCAGATAAGCGTTTTTCAATTGAGATATCATCTTCCCCATTTGAAGCTGGTAAAGCGTTTTGCTTTTGAAAATCGCCATCAATAATAGTTTGAATAGCATCTAACATTACTGAATCCTTAAATGGCTTGATGACAAACATATCGCCACCATAAGTCGAAATTAAATTAAGGACTTTTTCGTTTACTAATGCCGACATACAAATAGTATGTTTAATAGTAACACCATAAATTCCTTCTTTTAATTGTTTCAATAAGGCATAGCCATCTAATTGAGGCATAACCATATCCATAATTAAAATATCAATAACACCAGCATTACGCATTTTACGAATCGCTTCTTCTCCATTATTAGCGGTATCAACTAAACACATATTTGGTTGCTTAGCTATTATCGATATTAAGTAATCAACGTATTGTTGATTATCATCTGCAACGAAAATTTTAATTTTCTCCATGTTTCATTGCCCTCCCTTTTCAATTAATAATTATAGAATAGTAATTTTTTAATTGCTATAAATTATTTTTTGAAATACCATAAATTTGCTAAAAGTCTTATAAATTCGACAAAATTCGTGCTTTTAATGTCGAATTAGTCTTCTTCGTTTTCGTAAATATATAAATCAATGTCGATATTTGTTCGTGTTTCATGGCAAAAATCAATAACATCAAGTGATGGCGCTAAAGCGGGCGCAATATCATTAACATAAACATGAGGTACAATTTCTAAAGTAAAAGTAACATCATTATTGGCCATAATATTTTTTAATATATCGATTTTACTTAGTAATGGTTTAATAACTTCTTCCATTTGTTCTTCGACAATTGGATTATAGTTATCACATTTATTAAAATCCCATCTAGCAAATTCAAATAATTTTCCATCTCTTCTTTTATCCCCGATTTTAACTACTTTAAATGGTTTTAGATCCAATAGTTTAGTTATTTCATCCGGATCAAAGTTACCTTTTATACTAAAATATGTATAGCAACTATTTTTTGTTTTTAAATCCATTTTTATCACCTACTTGAATTTTAGCATAAATTCATATAAAAAGGCGAAATTTTTCGCCTTTAATATTATTCGTAATATTTATGATAAACTTCGTTTGCGGTTTCGAACATCCATTTCATATAAACAGCATAGCCATTATCGACATCATCAATTAGAACGTGAGTAACGGCACCAACAACCTTATTATCTTGAATAATAGGTGAACCAGACATACCCGCGACAATACCATGTGATAACTTTAATAAGCGCGGATCGGTAACTTTAAAGATAATACCTTTCGTGGATATTTGCGTTTGAGAGTGTAATTTGGTAATTTCGATTGCATATTTTTCAATTTTGTTACTATTAACTACTGTCCACATTTCCGCTTTCCCCGTTTTAATTTCATCTAATTCTGCGATAGGAAGACTACTACTATTCTTTGGTAAATCGTTATATCGTCCATATATACCTAGAGGTGTATTAACTTTAATATCACCTAATGGCATATCAAAATAAATATCTGCGATTTTTTCACCAGGACTAGAATTTTCACTTGGCTTGATTGATGTTACATTCGAATCATAAATTGTTCCTTCATCAACATCAATAATCTCGTTACTACTAGAATCAGTAATTTCGTGACCCAATGCCCCATACATTTTAGTATTTTCATCGTAGAAAGATACTGTTCCTACACCTAATAATCTTTCTTTGACAAATAATCCTGTTTTATAACGATTATTAACCTTTATGATTTTTAAATTTTTATTATAAAATTTACTTTTTCGTTTAATCGTTAATTTTACATTAGTTATATCACTATTTGAATTATAAAAAACTTTTAAAAAATCATCGATACTTTTGACTTGAATATCATTAGCTTTAGTGATGATATCACCTTTAATAATATTGTTATTATCACTAGGATTATGAGTTTTCCCTTCATATTCAATATTATATGTGCCAGATACTATTAAGCCACCGGGCTTAATTTCAATACCAATATTTTGTCCTCCTGGAATAACATTTATTGCCTTTAAAGGTGTATTATTTACGCTTAAACTAACACCTAAAACGCCAATAAAAGAAAATAACAACTTCATATTGAACTCCTTTCATCAATATTATGGTTGTTATTTAAATTAATAAATTGGTATTATTTTCTAGAATTATTTATCAATTCATTAGCTAAACTTAAAGATTGCTCGCTAATGGAGGAATCGGTTAATAATTTAGCAATATTTTCGATAAATCCTTTATCATCAAGTTCAGTGATTTGGGTTTTAGTAGAATTTGCCTCTACTACTTTTTTCACTTCGTAAGCAGTATCAGCATAACTTGCCACTTGCGGAATATGTGAGATAACGATTACTTGGCGTGATTTAGAGATTTCATGGATTTTTCTTCCAACAGATGAAGCAACTTTACCAGATACTCCGGAATCAATTTCATCTAAAATCATTGTTTCATAATTACAATATTTGCTAAAAATTACTTTTAAGCCAAGCATAATACGTGATGCTTCACCACCACTTACAACATCTTTTAAGTGACCAAATGGCATACCAATATTACTTGATATATAGAAAGTAACATCATCAATTCCTGTGCTTTTCGGCTCAGTAACATTAAAATGCACTTTAAAATGGGCATTATTAAGCGATAAGTCACTTAATTCTTTATCGACTTCTTTGTTTAATTTATTAGCGAATTCATTACGTAATTTTGATAAGTTATTTGCTTTAATCATTAAATCGTTATATAGCTCTTTTACTAATGTTTTTTGCTTTTCAAGAGCATATTCATAATCACTCATTAATGCAATATCGTTAACTAATTGCTCATGAGCTTTGAATATATCTTCTTCTGAACCACCATGCTTGCGCATTACTTTTTTAATGTTATAAATACGTTCTTGAATATATTCAGGAGTGTATTCATATTCATTTAAAGCATTTAATGAATCTTTAAGTGCACTATTGATCTCTTCAAGATTATAATAACAATCATTTAATTTTGTACCGTAATTATCATAATCTTCATCTTTTAAATAATCTAATAAACGACGTGATTGATAAATTTTTGCTAGTGCACCATCATCGCCATCTAATAATTCATTAATATTATTAATTGTTTCTTGTAAACGGACAAAATTAGCCATCTTTTTTTCAAGATTCTCTAATTTTTCTAGTTCGCCTACTTCAAGATTTAATTTTTCTATTTCTTCAATTTGTGCTTTTTTATAAGCAAGTTCAGCTTCATCAATAACTTTATTTTCTAGTTCTTCAAGATTACGAACTTCTTTACTATATGTTTTATAAGCGCTTTGATATATTTCTAATTCTTTAGAAGGGCCAATATATTTATCAAGCAAATGTAAGTGTTCTTTTTCATCAAATAAGACCATATTTTGATGCTGTGAATGAATATCAATTATTTCATTCATAATTACTTTTGTAACGCTACTAGAAAACATTCTGCCATTTAATTTAATTGATGTTCTTCCATTAATATCTAAAGAACGTGAAACAATTAGTTCATCATTTTCAATTAAATCATCGTATTCTTCATTGATTTGCTTAATTAATTCTTTATTCTCAATGATAAAACGTCCATCAATATATGCTTTAGTAGCGCCAATTCTGATTTTATCATAACTACTTCTTTCACCCTTAAGTAAGGATAAAGCATCAATAATAATTGATTTACCAGCACCAGTTTCACCTAGCATGACATTCATTCCGTTTTTAAAATTGATTTCGATGTCTTCAATAATTGCAAAGTTTTTAATATTTAATGCCTCTAACATAATTACACCTCTTTATCGGAGTTAATAACTTTAATTAAGTCTTCAATTGTAACATGCGTGTCTACCATTTGTTCTATTTGACTAGAAGCTTTGATAAAGTCCTGTTTAATTGTGACGACTTTAATTACTCCCCTATAATTATATAGTGTTAATTTTTCAATAAAATTATTAATAAATCCATCAATTGTTCCATATGGGTTATATAAAATTACGCGCTTATAGTTTAAAATGTGCTTAATATTATCATCTAAAATTGGCTTTTGGTAAATAGCATTAACAATATCAACGTTAGCAATTTTTTCCTTTACATCATTAATAATTGGTCCAAAACTTACGATTACATCATCACTTTTAGTATCTCCTACTTTTAACCATTCTCCAAATTTAAATGATGGAACATCATCGTTTAAAGAATTGATTTTTGCTTTTGGAAAACGTATTGCAAATATACCATGATTATTTAAAGATTCATTTAATAAAATTTTTGCTTCTTCATTATTAGAAGGCATACTTATTACTGTATTAGGAATAGTATAAAGCATTGCTTCATCAAAAATTCCTTGATGCGTTTCGCCATCTGCCCCCACTAAACCAGCACGATCAATAGTAATTGTAACATTAAGATTCATACGCGCTAAATCTTGTTGAATCTCATCATAAGCCCTTTGCATAAATGTTGAATAAATTGAAATAATAGGGTGATATCCGCTTAAGGCTAATCCTGAAGCCATTGTAAAGGCGTGTTCTTCACAAATTCCGACATCAAAAGTACGTCCCTTATATTTTTTAAATACTTCGTTTAAACAAGATCCTTGCACCATAGCGGGATTAATAAGGACAGTTTTTTCGTTTTTAGCAAGTATTTCATCTAAGTCATTAGCGATAGCTTGACTCCAGCAAGTTACTTGTTCACATTTAAATATTCCAGTTTCTTTATCAAATGGTGGTACGCCATGCCATATACCAAGATGATCTTCTTCGCTATATTTATAACCTTTTCCTTTAATAGTTTGAACATGAATTACAACAGAGCGGGAAGATTTTTGAGCTTGTTTAAGAGCTTTTTCCATTGCTTTAATATTGTGCCCATCGATTGGTCCGATATAAGCAAAACCCATGGTATCGAAGATATTTGAAGATAAAAACATCTTTTTAAAAGTATTTTTAATATGAGAAGAGATGTTATAAAGCCATAAGCCAAAACGTGTTTTACACATAAATCTTTGGTAGGACTTCTTCTTGCGATTATAAGAAACTGATGTACGAATACGTTGTAAGAAACGCGCAAAGCCACCAGTAGGCTTAGATATTGACATATCATTATCGTTTAAAACAATAATAACTTTATTATTTAAGTGCCCCAAGTTATTTAAGCCTTCAAAAGCTAAACCACTTGTGACAGAGCCATCACCAATTACCGCCACTATATCATAATTTTCTTTATTTAAATCACGCGCAACGGCCATACCAAGTGCGGTTGATATACTTGTTGATGAGTGTCCAGCTTCAAAACAATCGTAAATGCTTTCATTACGTTTTTGAAAGCCGCTGACACCATCTTTTTTTCTTAATTTATCTAAAGAACGTCCAGTAAGTATTTTATGGGTATAACATTGATGACCAACATCAAGTAATAATTTATCTTTGCTAAAGTCAAAAGTGCGATGTAAAGCTACTGTTAACTCTACTACTCCTAAATTAGAGGCAACATGACCTCCATTAACGGAGGTTGCATTAATTATTTCTTCTCTTATATTTGCACACAAAAGGTTAAGTTCTTTATAAGACAATGTTTTTAAGAACTTTGGATCATTAATCGTTTTAACGTTAATTTCTTCCATTTTTTAACCTTTCTACTAGCAATCTACTAATTATCTACTATTTTAATACTTCATCAATTAATTCGCCGCTATCTTTGATTTTTAAGAACTTTTCATTTGCAGCATTTAAAGTTCCTTCTAAGTCTTTAATCAAAGCCATTCCTTCTTCGTAGACTTTTAAACTTTCTTCTAATCCTAGTTTATTATTATCTATTTGGTTAACAATTTCATTTAGACGCGCTAATTTTTGTTCAAATGTTAAGTTTTCCATAGTTTACTATCCTTTCTTAACTACTGTACTAGTTATTATACCATCTTTTAAGGTGGTTTTTAATTCTTGATTTATTGATATATCATTGATACTTGTTATAACTTTTCCCTCTTCATTAGTGGTTAATGAATAACCTCTTTCTAATGGCTTAGTTGGGCTTAATGCTTCTAATTTGATTTTTAGGGCATTTAAGGCGTTTTTATTACTTTCAAGCATAAATGGTAGTTTATAAGATAAATTGGTCTTATAATCGCTAATAATGCGCTTATAATTAGTAATTGTATTTATGAAGTGCGTATCAAGACGAAGCTTATAGTTTTTGACTACTTCTTCGAGCTTGCCATAATAAGAAGTTGGATTTTTAAAAAATTGCATGCTCTTAATACGATCTAATTGATTCTTATTACTCGTTATAACATTATTCATAAATTGTGTTAATATGTATTCTTTTTCGTTTAATGTAAGTAAGATATCATTAATATTTGGTGTTGCTTTAATCGCAGCATCCGTTGGTGTTGAGGCTCTTAAATCACTAACATAATCAATTAAAGAATAATCAGATTCATGTCCCACTGCGGAAATAATAGGAATATTTGAAGCATATACTCTTCGTACTAATTCTTCATCATTAAAGGCTGATAAATCTTCTTTATCTCCTCCACCTCTACCAATAATAATTACATCAGGTTTAGCGTCAATTGCTTTTTGTAAAGCGATATTTAATTCTTTTGGTGCTAATTCGCCTTGAACTGATGAGTTAAAAAATTTGATATTAACGATTGGAAAACGACGATAAATGTTTTTGATAATATCATGAATTGCGGCACCAGTTCTTGCCGTAACTATTCCTATTGTTTTTGGATATTTAGGAATTGGTAATTTATGTGATTCGTCAAATATACCTTCGGCCTGTAGTTTTTTTCTTAATTTTTCTAATTCAATTAATTTAGCGCCATCACCAAAACGTTGCATTTGTTTAACAATTAATTGGTAGGTGCCATTTTGTGCATAAAGTTCAATTGAACCATACATTAGTACTTCATCGCCAATGACAGGTTCAAAAGATAAATAATTACGATAACCACGAAATAAGACGGCTTTCATTGTACTTCCGTCTAAATCTTTTATCGTCATATATATATGTCCGCGATCTGTTAAATTAGATATTTCTCCTTTAACAACAACATTTCTTAAAAATTCATCTTGTTCTATTATTTCTTTTATGCGCTCATTAACTTCTTTTACAGTTATATATTTATAATCCATTATAATACTTCATCCAATACCGCGTTGATAAATTTATAATCACCATCGTCTAAATATTTTTTAGCTAGACGAACAGCAACATCAATGACAACTGGTTTTTCAACGTCTTTAACATAATAATAATGAGCATATGAAAGCAATAATATCGATTGCGCAAGGCGGTTTAAACGATCAAACTTCCATTTATTTAATTTAGGTTCAATAGCTTCAACTATTTCGGATTTATGTAATAATGCTTTAACCACTACTTCTTTAACATAGAAATCTGCTTCTTCAAATGGGGAATCTAAAACATCACCAATCATTTCCTTAATGTCATAGTCATAGCCAATATGTTCATATGTTAACGCATCATAGATGATGGTCATTGCTTTTTCTTGATTTGAATTTCTTGATGATGTAGACATAATTTAATTCCTTTCGTAACTACTTTTTAAATTTTCGCTCGATAGCGAATACGTGATAGTAATTTAAGATTCCGGCAATCAAGAATGCGATTATTATCACATGTAGAAATAACTGAGGTATCAAATAACTATCTTGCAAATAAAAAATAAATAATAAAATTGTATCAAGTAAATATAAAATAGCTCCAGTAATAATGGCTTTTATATTTCCTGATTTAGCAGGCACCCATATTAAAATAAAAATGGCACTAAAAATAATCCCAATAACAATAGTGAGCGTAATGTATAAAGCATCACTAATACTTGTATTGCTTAATAAACGAAAAATAAGGACATTACTTATTAATGAAGGAAAATATCCTGTGTTTCCTTTTATTAAATACAAAATCGGGCCTAAAAAATTCATAATTGCCACGAATGCAAAGGCGGTCATGGCTTTTTTAAAACTTCCAACTGCGCGATTATGCAATTCACTATAAGTATAAGTTTTATTTTTCATGTTTACTTAACGCTAACAACGCGAATGTCAACTCTAAAAGGAACCATTTCTGTTTGAGCAGTTAAGGCATTAGCTATTTCTTCTTGTAATGATTTACAAAGAAGTGCAACATTTTCGCCTTTAGCAATGGTAACATCGACATTTACAAGTACTTGTCCATTACGAATAGTAATACGCGCTGGAGAATTTAAGGTAATTCTTTTTTTGCCTGCTTTTGCTCCGGAAGATTGATTCATGACATTATCAGTAACGATATGCACGATTTGTTCAAAAACGGTCTTAGAAAAAGCCATTGTTCCTAATTTGTTATAATTTTCAATGTATACGTATTGTGCCATAAATTTCACTCCTGTTTATATTATAAATATAAACGACAATATTATCAAACAAAAGTTACTTGCTGTCAACAATTAATTTCGTGAAGTAGTACATTAAAAGTATTATTTAAGGCTAAAATTAAAGGATTGTCATAGCGTTCACAATCAATAAATGCTTTATCACTAGTAAAAGTAATTTTAGCTACTTCGTTTGTTATTTGATTTTTATAAATTATTATTTCATCATCAATAATTATGTCGTTTCTTGTGTTTAGTTTATCTTTAATAACTTGAATTATTTGCGATTTATCTAATGGCAAGAAAAAGTATTGAAATTGTTTATGATTGAATTCATCATCTTTCATTTCAAGCATTTCTTGTACTGATTTGTCATCAATAATTTCTTTAAATTCGTTATTTATCAATAAAATTTCATATTTCATTATTATCACCATTTAAAGTTTATTTAAATTAACGTGAAAACAATGTCGAAAATAGTCTCTATTTTTGATAAATTGTTACATATTTTAATAAATAATTTTTACCAAAAAGTTGTAAAGTAGTATCTTGATTTTTATATTCATAAATTATTTTATATTTACGAATATTAACATTCTTAAATTCAAATAGAATATCTTCAAAATCTACATTAACAAGTCCCTTTTTTTGAACTTTTTCTAATTCATTACCATTTTCATCGTAACCAATAACGCTAAAAATATTCGCTTCACCATGGCTAGGGTTAGCGTTATTAGAACTCCATGCCATATTTAGTTTTACTACGGTTGGACCAGTTATATCATAAATACTTGTTTCAACAGCATCTCCTGTTTTTGAAAAATTTAACCATGTCCCACTATAATATTTTTCAAAGTTTGCAGTAAAGCCATCGGGAATACTGCCATTAAACTCTACTTTTTCTTGAATGATTTTAGAATAATCTTCCCCAACATTTTGAATATCTAAATTTAAAGTAGCGTTAACATTACCAGTATAAGCACTAATAACTACTTTTCCTTCGCTTAAGGCTATAACTTTTCCATTTTTTATGATAGCCTTTGAACGATCTGAACTAGAAAAATTAATTAAATCTTTTTTCGAACTCGGATTAACTTCCACATCTAAAGTAACTTCTCCTTTTACTTTAAGTGTTAGACTTTCTTCTTTAAAAGAAATGTTAGTTATTTCTTTATCTTCTTTATAGCGATATTCAATGCCTTCATAGCTTAAATTATATAATCCAATACGCACATCACCAGTAGCATTTGGAAAATCAAATGCTAGGCGGATATCGGTAATGTTATTATCACTGATTTCTTGAGTAAATGGTGCATATTCACTTAATTCACCAATAGTTATATTAGTTAAGTCAATTGAATCTAATCTTGTCCAAGTATCATCTAATAAATATTCAACGCCAACATAGTAATCATTACCAATATGAGCAAAGTCACCATCATTCCACATGCTAATAGCAAAACTAACTTTATTTATATTAAATGGAGTACTGGAAAGTAAGTTAACATAGTGACATTTTTCGTAATTTCCTTTAACTGCACGAATTACTGGAGCATTAGTAATGGTAGTTTTTTGTTTCGAAGTTTCATCAAACTGAACTAAAACATTATTACTAGTTACTTCAGCATTATCTTCAAAAGTAGTTTCTTCCACTACTTTAGTAGCGTCTTCATAGTTATTATTAAATGTATAGGCTACATCATAAAAATCTAATTCACATTTTTTATTAATAGTGAGAACTTTATTAGCATCTATCACACTTGTTGAAGGCTTGTTACTAGTAGTTCCACTACTACTTGTATCATTATTAGATGACATTGATGAAGCGGATATGCTATTACTTGTTGAATTTGAATCACAACTAATCAATAATATAGCACTTAAAATTAATAAATATTTTTTTGACATAATTATCACCCAAAATTATTTTAGCATAAATATAGATATGATGCATTTATTAAAGCGTTTTTATTCATAAAAAAACGAAGGGCTAGCCTTCGTAATTTATATTATTTACCAACGACTTTTTTGACTAAATCAACTAGTGCATCACTAGTAAATCCA
>CALBGF010000078.1 GCA_937893635.1 uncultured Mollicutes bacterium
TCAATACTCATTCCATAAACGATGTGATATATCAAACCATTCACATAAATATATACTCTACTTAAAGATGGATTATTATTAGATGAAACAACATAAGAAATATTAAATATTTCATCTTCTTTATATTTAGCATTTACATACTCTTGTCCTGTACCAAAATAACTTTCTTGAGTTCCTAAAGCAAAGCCTTTAGAATCAGAAAGATAAGAAACACAAATACCTTTGTTTGTCGATACTGTTTTTTCAACCTTAATAATCTAAGATTGAAATTCATCCTATTCTACAAAACTGTCTGGATCTTTTGAACCTTGACTTTCCGCATAGCTAACTAATTCATCCCAAGATAAATATAAATCTTGACCTTTAAGTTTATATTTTGTTGTATTTTTAATTAAAGTATCATAACTTGTAATATTTCTAATTTTTAATCTAAATTCAAAAGTATAATTCTAACTACCATTTTGATTTAAATTAATACCAACTTGCCCTGCTTCACTTAATGGAATCTAAACCGAAGCACCATCTGAAATTTTTAAATAGGACTTTCCTTCACTATCAGTATTCCAACCATTAGTATGCCAATTAAAATTATTTAAGATACAATCTTCAGTTTTGTTATTATAAGTGTATTGCCATTTTTGACGAGATAAAAGACTTTCATTATTAGTACGACCATTAGCATTTAAATTGATAATCATTTGGTCTTTTTGGACATAATCCATATCTCTAGCACTCGGAGTTACTGTAATAACAAAACTTTCAGTTACACCTTTACAAGAAATACCATAATAATTATCACCAACAATTGAATCTGCAATTACCCAAGTAAATGGAGTTGATTCACTATATTGAACTTCATCCAAAGTAGTTATGACTAATCCATCATGTAATTGATCAATAGTCATTGTACCAGAAGAGCCAATAACAGGATCATAAACCATATACTAAACAATAATATCTTCATATTGCTCAATTGTAGTTGGTTTATTCATAAACCAAATAATTGGTGAGTTATTACCTTCAGCCGCATAAGCAATTTCATAATTTAAATGATTAGATTCAATAGTTTTTCCATTTACAGTTGCTGTTAAATAAGCGTCTAAAGAATGAACGCCATGTGTCTGTAAATCTGTACTATATATACTTGCTACAGCTGTATTATTAGAAAAACTACTTCCATACTCTTGAGTCTTTATTTCAAATCCATCAATTAAAATATGTAATATTTTTTGAATTGCACCGACTGGCTTACAACTAAAATTAATTGGCTTATTAGCAGTACAAACTTTTTCTGGATTAAATCCTCCGTCATCGAGTCTTAATTCTACAATTTGCTATCCACCATAACGTACCATATCAGAACCACTATTGAGAGACTCTAATTTAATGTCAATTCTTGTACTACCGACCTAAAAATGAGATCCTAAGTCTACAATTAACTCATAATTATTAGGTACGGTTTTTTTATATTCATAATATGGTTTTACATCTACAGATGTTTCAGCATCATCAATTAAAGAAACTGTTACAGTAACAGTTGTGTCATTTTCAGCATAAGGAATAATAGTTAAGCTATAATGTTCGCCATAAACATATAAATTCTTTAACTAAGTTAGTATTTTATTTACAAATCCAACTTTCGGCATTGCTGGCTAATCGCCTCCGCCCGTGCTGCTTCCGCTGATAGCAAGACGTTGGCAAAATACATATGTAGTCCCTAAAGAAATGACTTTATAGAAAGCGCCGTCAGGAACATTAATAATCAAATCATCTGCTTTTACTTTTTCACTTAAACCATTTCTAGTTAAAGTGTATTGTAAATCAGTAACTTTAACTGGGGCAGGATCATTACCATATAAAACAGCTACACCACTACCACCTATCAAAATTCTTTCTTGATTACTAATATCAAGATACATTTGTCCAGTATCAGTTGCGATTAAAAATTGCCCTGCTTCAATTGCAGTATTTTTAATGTTTTCGTTTAACCCTTTTACAGGCTAAAAACGTTGTTCTGACATATTTTCTTTCTCCTTTCTTTCCTTTTTTAATATATAATAAAAAATAGGGGAAGAGAGACTCTTCCCCTATTAAAACTATCTCTCTAAGAGATATAAAAAGTTTTTAAATGCTATTTATAACTTTTGTCCTTAAAATTAAAAACTACCCCATACCATATTCATAGTAAGAGAAGCTCCATCTGCATTAAGCGTAATCGTATCTGATTTAAAGTTAAAGACAGCATCAACACCTATATTGTTGCTATCTGTTACAGTTGTTGTTACTTGGATATCTTTACCAGCAGTCTTTGCTTCTGCCGTTTGAGTTGCACCGGTAAGAGTTGGAATACTATTAACGATTTCTTCTTCACCAGTTACAATTTTTGTAACATGACCATTATCTACTTCAAGAGATTTAACAACTGTAATTGTCTTAGTTTTTTGATAATCAGTTACTGCTCCATAAGCGGAACTATCCTCAGCGGCAGGAGTTTCTGTCGCTATATCAGCATGCGCTACAGTTACGACTCTATCTCCATCTTCGGCAGTGTCATCAGTTAAAGTAACTTGTTTCCCTTCAGCTAATTTAATTCCACCAAGAATAGTTGGAGTGAGTGCTCCATCAGTAAGTTCAATACCATGAGTTACTTTTGTAACTTTAGTTTCATATTCATTACCAGAAGGAACAATCTCAAAACTAAAGCCAGTTTTAAGTAAACCAGTTGCTTCATCTTCAGTACCTTGCGCAATTAATAAATCACCAACTTTAACTGTCTCACCATTATAAGTGAAATTACTCTTAGCCTTGTAAGTATCACCGTTTCTAGCTTCAGTTATTGCATCTGGACTTGCTACTGTACCACCAGTGCCAATAGTACCCTTAAATACCATTGCATCAGCAACTTTTAAAGCTTTATCAATTTCATCAGTAATTTTTTTATCAGTTTGCGTAATCGTATAAACATCAAGAGCCGCCGCACCTTTTTGGAAATGCACATCTTTAGTATTTCCTTCAGCGCCAATTGTTACAATAGGATCAAGGACAGAACTTGTCACATCAGTACCAGAAGTTTGCTTAGTCGTAAAAGTAAAACCAGTATCTCCATTTGCAAAAGTATGTTCTGTAACTTCTTGAACTGAAGCATCAATAGTAATACTTTTTTCTCCAGCGGTAACTGCTGCAATATTTGCACCACCAATTAAAGTAATTTCTTCATCGCTAGTGGTTGTAGTTCCATCTGCCGCTGTAACAATACTATGTTGTTTAATAGTTGCAGCTTTTTTATTATCTTTAACTTGCTCTGTTAATAAAGTTAAAGTGACCCCGCCAGTACCAGAAGAAGAAATAGTAATTTCTTTTTCATTAACTGTTAAAGTAATACCCGCGCCTTCTACTAAAGCAAAAGAATCAGCTTTAGTTGCGTCATCAGTATCAGATACAGTACTAGTAATAGTTACTTTTTTATCTGTTTTGTCACTCACAGAGGTGGAAAAATCTTTTAATTTTGTATCTGCATTAATTTGAATAAATTTTCCTTTACTCCATACGCAAAGAACATTTTCTGCGGTTGCAAAATAAAATTGACCTGGCTCTGCGGCAGCTGGTAAAGTTGCAACATTAGCTACTGTAATTACGCCCTGATTTACTGGAACCGGACCAGCAACTGTACCAATGTATAATCTGTTAGTATCACTTGTTAAATAAAATGCACCTTCAATAGTACCAGCAGGAGTAGCAATTAAGTTATTAACGCCGGCTTGAGTACCAGATAAAAACTATAAATTTTTACCATTTAAATTTGCCATTATTTATGACTCCTTTCATATTATTCGTCTGTAATTGTCATCCATTTTAATCTACCATCAATTTCGGTAATTTTTTCAACTAAAGTATTATTCTCTCCACCATAACTGCTTAAATCACCAATTTTTTCTTGGACGATAGTATTAAAATTATTTGTAACTAAAGTACCAACTTCTGCTTTAGTTACATAATCGCTTAAATCAGTTTTCCAATCACCGACTTTTTCTAATGCCCCATTGACTACAATATACTCATCATAAGTATTTTCACCATTCGGCACAAGATAAATATATTGTTCTGCATCTGCTGCTGTAAGGTCAATTGCCTCTACAGAATCAACAATTTTACGAGATAAGGACTGATTTAATTTACTATTAATTTCATCTTTAGTATAAACATTTAAAACTTCAACGGCTTGAACTGAAGTCATCCAACCCAAATTGCCGTCTTCTTGTTTATAAGGTAAAGTACCTATTTCCGCAGTTTCAAAATTTTTTAAGCTAAGAGTCCCAACTTTTGCTTTTTCAATAGATTTATCATCTACGGAAATAATATCACTAATAGAGCCGTTTTTCCATGTTTTCGATTGTTCATCGTAAATTAAGATTTGTTTATCACCTATTTCAGTAATAACAATATCCTATAAATTTCCTAAAGAACTACCAGCGGCTCCACCTGTGCCACCAATTAATCGAGACCCTAAATATAAAGACCCAGAACTGGAATCGGCACTATCATAAATAAAATATAAAGTATCATCAGACTTTTGTGCCAAATTAGCAAATGCCGTCTTCGATCCTCTGACAAACTTTACATAATCATTAGTTGGTTTTAAAGCCATCCTTTACTCCTCTCTTTCAATATTTATGAAGATTATTTTTTTATATTTAAAAAGACTTGACCAAAATGGTCAAGTCTTTTATTCATTAAGCATTTTCTAAAGCATCTAACCTTGCTTCTATTTCAGATATTTTATTAGCTATATCCAATGTTTCTAAATTACTAATACGCTCATCTAAACCAGTAGTAACTGTACTAATATTTACATCTTCTAAATCTTTTATTCGTTGACTTAAAGCACTATCCGCATTTTCACTAGCAGTTTTATTTTCAGCAACCGTATTAGTAAGAGTTGTTAAATCAGAACTGCCAGATGTTTTATTGTCATTTACTACTTTTGTTAAAATATCTATATTGTCTTGAAGTGTTTTATCAGCATTAGCTCGTACTGAAGCTTCTTCTTTTAAAGAACCAGGAGTCTCAGCCGTACCCATTAAAATACTTAACTTATATGCATTTTTACCAATAGCAGTAGCTAAAGTGTCACTCGCTTGAATTTCTCCTAACTAATTTCCACTATAACTAGATAACACGATATCGCCTAAATTAGTTTTAGTAAAATTAAAAGCTCCTGTGGTATCTTCTAAATTT
>CALBGF010000079.1 GCA_937893635.1 uncultured Mollicutes bacterium
CTTTGTTTATGCAAGACAATAATACTATTTTCACATAAAAAATTACACCTCTTATAAGTAGAATATAAGGGTAATCTATGTTTTTTCTTACTTATTTCTAATTAAAAAGAGTGAATAAATGAAAAACTTTTAATTCACTAATCACTCTTATTAAGAATTAAATTTAATTATAGTCGCTTTATGATTAGAAAATGGCAATACCTTTTCTAATACGTCACTTGTTTTTAGCTTCATATAACAAGTAGTGGTACCATCACTACAACCATAATATTCATCTTTGATAACATCTTCATCAATTACTACTTCTACTTTATTTTCTTTATCAATTAAACAACTAAAAATAGTACAAGCACCAATAACAACTTTTAATAATTCATGCAATAATTCTTCGCTTCCAAAAGATACTCTACTTATATTAAGCGCTGAACTAAATGCTTTTGTATTAAATTTTTTATTACTTTTTGTAACAAATAAATAAAATTTAGTTTTTTGTTGATTGCATAGAAAAAGTGTTTTAATAACTTCTACTCCTAATACCTTATCAATTGCTAAACAATCTTCCATTGTAATAGCAGGACTTGTTTCAACTCGTGTATAATGTATATTAAGTTTTTCTAATGTTTCATAAACTTCTTTTTCTAATTCGGTTTTATAGGCAATCGGTTTAGAATTTGTTGGATTTTTTACTTCAATCATACATTATTTTTTAATGCTTAAACCATCTTTAAAAGCATTACCAACACGTTCTTTAACAACATAATATCCATTAGTAAATGGATCATATGCAATAGCGTCTAATTTGCTAATATCGACATTACCATTAGTTAATACTTCTTCATCAGCGGTAACGTTAAGCACTCTACCGACGATTCCGCAGCTGGTTTCTTCTAAAAATTCACATTCCATACATACAGGAAATTCGTTAATAATTGGTGCATCAACATGATTAGATTTGCTGAATGTCATTTTGCTTTTTTCTAATTTATTTGGAGTATCATTACCAGAAGCAATACCAAAATAATCAGCTTCTTTTACGTGTTTTGCATCAGCAACACTAACAGTGAATGCTTTTCTTTTTAAAATGTTTTTAGTAGTTTTATGGAAATCAGATAAGTTTAATACTACTTGATCCATTTCTAACATCATACCCCAAGCAGCATTCATAACATCAACAGTTCCGTCATCATTATAAGTCGCTATCATTAGAACTGGCATTGGGAAAATAGCAGATTTTGTTTTAATTTCTTTTTTCATAATTTTTTGTCTCCTTTTCTAGATAAAATATATTGATAATAAATTTAAAATTAACTATCAATATTAATTTTATCCTTTGGTTTAATAACCATACTTAATATAGCATTAAATATTACAAATTTCCAATAATTACTAACACATCAATTAAACTACTTTACGTACTAACTAAAAAATATAGTGAAACGCAAAATAGTGCAAAAACACTTGGTAATTGCACTATAAATATTTTTATTTCAATTCTTATAAATAGATCTACATTACCTAAATATAATTTATAAAATAATTCTATTTAGCGTATGTATATATATAAGAGTAAAGGTTAGTTATTGATCTTACATTAATTCCATCATAAACTGTTTTTGTATCTGGTCGAACAACAAATTTATTGGCATCAGCTTGTAAAATTGTATATCTATTAACACAATCATTACTATTATTTTTATAATTTGTTAATATACTATAACGTCCATCACTTTGAAGGCTCATTGAAAATTCTTCATCAAAATTTCCAAAATTCAGAACTCCTTTATAAACAGTATTTCCATCTTGTTCGGTTTTTGTAATTTCTTTAATAGTTAAATTGCCACTACCATTTGGATGTGAATCACTTTTGATTTTATTGACATAACTTGTTCCTGCTTTAATTTCATCAAGTTTTACATTATTTGTATAACTATAATCTTCTTTTACAAGACTAAAGCGAGTAATAAAATCTCCTTTATAATCATTTATTTCTGTTTGTAAGTGCTCTTTGTCACCATAATATTCTCTAGAATGTATACATGAATATTGAATATATACATATTCATCACCTTTTTCATAACTTCTTTGAACATACCACGGTGTTTTAACACCGCCAAATGTAAATTTGCTTGTTTTAATTTCAGGAATTGAAGAATTAGTATAACCATAATATGGAAGTTTAAAATAAATTTTGTCTATTTGGCTATCTTCATCCTTATTATAAATTGTAAGAGCACTTTCTTTTTTATCAAAATTTGCAAATAATGCTTTAGATGTATTTTCATCAATAAAATCGTAATTTTCATTTGTGTCATTTAAGCCTTGAAAACCTGTTTGTAATCCAATTACTTTCCATTCGCCAGCAAGATTATTTGATCCACCAAGGGCACTAACTAATCCGCTAATTCCTCCTCCTACGATTAGAACAGCAAGAATTATAAGAATAACATTTCTCACTGTATGTTTCTTTTTTGTTTTTTCTGCCATAAATTAAATCACTCCTTATGCTCATTAATAATACCCCCCCCCGTGCATTTTTGTCAACAAATTTTTGAATATTGTCCATTTTGAAGTGCTATTCAGTGAACTAAGAAAATAAAATCGAATCATATAATGGATATAAGAGGAATTTTATATGCAATATGATGAAAAATACAAGCAAGAGATATTGGAAGAATTGACGCTTAGATATATTTAGTAGCGTAAAAAAAGAAGATTTTATTAAATACATTGAAATTGTTTTATTCAATGATTAAAAATCTTCTAATTAAACAAATTAATTTAATGGTTGAAGAGTAATTTCTTTAGCGGTCGCCACATAGCTACCAGACTCTACCGCTTCATACTTTACTTTACCATTTTCATTTTTTCTTACTACATCGTAATATTTATCCCCATTAATTCCAGTTTGAACAAATCTACTATAAATTTTTGAAACAGGCTCTACTGTACAATTGCTCAAAATTTTATATTCTTTTTTATCTGTTGTTCCTTTCATAAAGTCCCATATATCTTCTAAACAATATAAATCATCATCTTTAAAACATAGAACATTACCTTCATCAAAATAATTAATATTACTATCCAAAGTTTCTATAGTGTCATTATTTAAAAATCTATATTTATTTTCATCTCCAATAGAATTTAGTTTTTCCAATAAACTATAATGTTCTGTTAAATCAATTTTATAAGTGCTAAAGGCATAAAATTCTTTAACCCAACCATCTTCAACTTTAAACTTATCACCTTCGTTTCGAGAATTTAAATTTATATAAAAATTATCATTTTCATTTACTTCACGTTTATTATCTTCTTCATCTAAAACATAAAATTTATAATAAGTTTCATAATCATATTTTTTATTAATTTTTTCAACTTTTATTGGCTCATCATTAGAATTTTTACAATAACTTCCATCTTTAAAAAAGAGAATGTTTTTTTCTTTATCAAACATAACATCATTTTCAAAAGTGTTTCCAATATCAATATATTTTCTACCATATTTATCTTTAAAGTAAGAATACACTGCTACATTTTCATTTGCGACTAAAGGTGAAAAAACAAGTTCATCTTTTTCATTAATACTTAAATCATATAATAAATATGTTTTATCATCATAACTAGCAACAGCCATTCCGTCATATGTATCTGAAATGTCTATATTATCTAATGAATATATATGTCCACTTTCATTATCAATAGCAAAACTTTTTAGTTTAAATTCCTTTAAATAAAATTGTCCACCAATGTTTCTATTACTATTACCTGTCACAAACATTCCATCCAAAACATTTTCATCTTTAGTTTTTGGCATAAAAGTTACAAATGTAAATCCGCCTGAAACATATACTCTAATAATTCTATAGTCCATTTGATCTTGGGTTAGTATTTCTTTTTTACCTTTACCGTGATATTGTACCAAGTAGGTTTGATCACCTTCTAAATTGCCAATAGTAATAACGCCTTGTTTTGAATTTTCATCATTACTATCATTATCTTCTATGTTTTCTAAAACGACACTATTATTTAAAGAAATTGTATACTTAAAACCTTCATTAACGAAAAAAGATATTTTTCCTTTTTCTGATCTACTTTCAATTTTTATATTATCTTTTATTTCTGTAATATTATAGAATTTTGTATTACCGTTTTCTCCAATTGTCCAATTGGTTAATGCATTACCATTTGTATCCGTAAGTCTATATTCAAATCCAGTTTTAGATTTTATATTTACTACACCTTGTTGAACAGAATTAATTTTTGTGTTTATATCTTCTTCTCTTTTTGCAATATAACTTTCTTCGCCACTTATTTCTTCAGAGCCTTTTTTTAATTTAGTAAATACAAGTTTTTCATAATTAACTTCACCATTTTCACCTTCAGTAGCGGTTAATAAATAATTATTATCTTGCTTACTATCTTTTTTATTGGCGTTTTTTTGTTTTTTTACATTATCATTTGAAGCATTTACATTACCTATTCCAATCGCGGAAGCATTTTCAATATTTGCCACATAACTAGTTAAGTCATTTAATGAATTACCAGAACAACTTGTTAAATTTTGTAAACAAAATACACTTGTTAAAACACAAAATAAACTACCAAAAACTTTCTTATTTTTCATAATATTCACTCCTTAGGGATTTTTTTAATTTAAATAAATTAAATCCCTAATAAAGAATACCCCCCCCCCGTGCATTTTTGTCAACAAATTTTTGAATTGTCCACTTTTGAAGTGCTATGAAAAAAATCTCCAATCTTCATTGGAGACTTGCGCTTAACTAATTATGCTAATAGTTATTCTTTAATAATAAAGAAATATTCATAATCATCTAAATAACAAATTTTTACTTTTTTATTTTGATACTGATTAAAAAGATTTCCACGCATTGTACATAAACTTCTTTTTTCTTGAATATTTCCATTAGAAGTAGAAATATTAATATAAAACCGCATTAATCCATAAATTCCTGATTTTGAATTATTAAGTTCAACTTCAGTTATCTTCATTTTCTTTCCTATTTGCGTAATAAAATGCATGCGATATAAATTGTATATTATGAGTGGCAAACAAATTATAATATTTAGTGCAAAAA
>CALBGF010000080.1 GCA_937893635.1 uncultured Mollicutes bacterium
CTTGATCACAAAAATCCCAAATGAAGCCACCTTGATATCTAGGATATTTTTCTTCACGATCAATATACATATCAAAGTTTCCATCTGAGACACCCATTGAATGTTCGTACTCACATTCAATCATAGGTCTATTATCACTAGATTTCATGTACTCATCTATCTCTTTTGGTTTAGCATACATTCTTGAATAAAAATCAGAATCTTTTTCATGACCTTTAACAGCGTAACATGATTCATAGTGTACAGGTCGAGATGAATCTAATTTTTTGATTAGTTGATAAGCATCTAAAGTATTTTCTCCTGCCGAACATTCGTTGCCGATTGACCAAATTACAACTGAAGGATGATTAAAATCTCTTCTTACCATTGCATATTGTCTGGCTAAAATAAGTGATTTCCACTCTTTATTTATGGCGGGAGTACAAGACTCTTTTAATCTATCCCATACTCTAATTCCACGAGCTTCTTGCCATGTACCATGAGTTTCTAAATCTGCCTCATCAATTACATAAAATCCATACTTATCACATAAGTCATAGAATTTAGTATCGTTAGGATAGTGACTGCAGCGAATTGCATTAAAATTATTTTCCTTTAATAATTTTAAATCATTTTCTATTAATTCATAACTCATTGTTTGACCATTATACATATCCCATTCAACTCTATTTGTCCCATGAAATACGACTCTTTTTCCATTTATTTTGAAGATGTTATCTTGTATTTCAACAGTCCTAAAACCTATATTAATTTTAGATATTTCAATAATTTTGTTATTGTTTTTAATTGTAAACTTAGCTAAATACAAATTAGGCGTTTCGCTCGACCAAGGTTCAACATCATTAATTCTAATATTGAAATTTACGATATTATCTATTTTCTTATGTTCTGATGCTACTAATTCATTATCTTTATAAATTTCTATTAATAGCTCACCTTCAATTTTGCCGGACATTTCTAATTTAGCATCAAATATTCCATCCTTATAATTATTAGTTAAGGTAGAAGTGGACTCGATATTTACTAGATGTGTTTTAGGAATTAAATCAATGCGGACGTCTCTAAATATTCCTGCCATTTTCCACATATCTTGATCATGAAGCCATGATGCACTAGAAAATTTAAAAACGAAAACACATAATCTATTAGTACCTTTTTTTAAAAACTTTGTTATTTCAAATTCCGATGGTGTCATGAATTGAGCAGAATAGCCGACAAATTCTCCATTTAGATAAACATAAAAAGATGATAAAACACCTTCAAAAGTTAAATTAACCTTTAAATCACGAGTATTTTCTTCAAAATCAAAATCTCTTACATATAGCATGAATGGGTTATGACTTGGGACCTCACCAACATTTAATTTTTCTTTGCCATCAAAGGCATACATTTGATTAACATAATGAGGATTTCCAAAACCTTGGAGTTCCATAAATAGTGGAACCTTGATGTCACTTAGCTCCTCAGTACTTTTAAAGTTTTCTAAATAATCTAGAGAATCTTTGTCAAACCCATTTTCGTTAAATAAACATTTCCATATTCCATTTAATGAAAAAGAAGAGATATTGTTATCATTATAATCAAGTTCACTTCTATAAAATGGGTGATTTGAGTGATCTAAATTTGTATTTATATTTACAATAGATTTATCCTTGTGATATGTGAAATTATTTTCGATTTTCATAATATTACCTTTCTAATTATAAAAAAGAAGCTGTTTCAAACAGCTTCTTATTAAAGAAATTTTAAATTATTTCTTCTTCATATATTTTAATGAGTCGATAGTAACTGCAGCTAAAATAATTAAACCTTTAAAGACGAAAATTAAGTTTGCATCAATATTCATTGTAGTTAAAGCAACTTGCAATGCTTGGAAAACTATGACACCAACGACGATACCTGAAATTTTACCAATACCACCAGAGAAAGAAATGCCTCCAACAACAGCGGCCGCAATAGCATCACCTTCCCAACCTGTACCATATGTACTTGACATGGATCCATTTAATCTTAAACATTCTAAGAATCCGCCTAAGGCATATAATACGCCAGCCATGATAAATACACCAAGAGTTACTGCAAAAACTGAGATACCAGAAACAGAAGCAGCTTCTTTATTTCCACCAACTGCATACATATATTTACCGAATTTAGTCTTATTCCAAATAAACCACATTATAAGAATGATTGCTAATCCCCATAAAATAATAGTTGGGAATCCACTAGAGGTTGTTGGTGCTAACATATTTTTAATTTTCATATCGATACCACCTGAAGGCAAGCCACCAGTAGTATAAGTTAAGAAACCAAAAATTGTTAATTGAGTTGCTAAAGTTGTTACGAATGGATGAATTTTGAATTTAGCAGTGAAAAAGCCTGCTAAAGTTGAGAATAATGAACATAACAAAATAGAAATAAATATAGCTAAAAATATTTTCACTGGTATGCCTAAAGCATCAAAGTTAATAGTATTTCCAAATAATTGGATTGCGTTATCACCTTTATGGAATAACATAGCTGTTACAACACCAGCTAGTCCAACCATACGTCCAACAGATAAATCAGTTCCACCAATAAGAATACATCCAGCGACACCTAAAGCTAAGAACATACGAGGCGCAGATTGAGCTAATATATTATACATTGTACTTAGGTTGAAGAAGTTAGGTCTACCAATTAATGGAGAGACAATACCAAGCGCAATAAATATAAAGATAATTGCAAAATATAAACCATATTTTAAGAAGAAAGTTGAGAATTTAAATGAATAAGTAAAGTTTTCAAACTTCTGAGCTTGCTTTTGCGAGAAAGTAAACATAGAATTTCTTAACAAGTCAATCATATGATATTTATACAAGAAGACCTGATGAACATCGTCTTTAAACTTTGCTAAGTTTTTCTTATGATTAAACTTAATTTCTATAAGTCTATTTTTATTAACTAACTTTGTATAAGAAATCTTTTCTTTTCGCTCTTTAATTTCGTTAGGAGTATTAGCTTCAACAGTTAATGCATCAACTAATTCTTTTTTATTTAATTCGTTAACTTCTTTAAGATTATTTTCAAACCTTTCCTTTTCTTTGCTAATAAGTTTCTTTCTATTAAGTTTTAATAAATTAAGATACTCAGTGTTATAAAGTTCATTAATTGTATTTTCAGAATTGAGAGTTAATGTTTTGATTTCTTTATCTCGCAATTTAGAAACCACATTAGCTAATTTTAAATCTTCCTTATCTTTCAATAAGAGTTTTTTCTTAACTACTTTATTTAATTCACGATTCTTCTTGATTTTTCTTATTTCGGATTCAATAATAGCAATTTTATCATCACCATCAGCACGTAAAGCTTCAATTCTATCTTTATTAGGCTTTACTTTAGCATAAATTGGCGCCAACAAATTAGTTTTTTGTTCATCACTAATAATATCAGTATTTTCGATGTAATATTTTTCATATTTTTTGCGATCAAAATAGGAAGTAATACGATATTTTAAAGAATTAAAATAACATAATTTACGATCAATAAAATCTAATTGATTATTTGTTAATAGTTCTAATAAATTATATTTTTCTTTATTAATTAAATATATTTTCTTCTTAATTGAATATACTTCTTTTGGATTTTTCGCATTTTTTAATTCTAAAAGAAGATCCTTCTTGCTTAATTCTATATAATCAGGAAGTTTTTTATCAATTAAAGCGCGCCCCTCTTTTATTAAATTAGCTAATTCTATTTTGCTATTTTTATTATTTAATTTTATATCATTAATTTTGTTATTATTTTCA
>CALBGF010000081.1 GCA_937893635.1 uncultured Mollicutes bacterium
TTTAAGTTCTTAACATCTTCAATTGCTTTTTGTAAATCTAAGGAACGAATAAAATATAAATAATTTAATTCATCATTATAATTTAATACTTTTTTAGCGGTTTTATTAATTAAAATAACATTAAGATTATCATCTAATAAAATAAATCCTTGATTCAAATCATCAATAATTGCTAATGTTTTATTTTTTTCGTTTTGAATTTCTTGAATATTCTTATTAATAATTGTTTGAATTTCATCAACTTGATTAGATAAAACATTGATATCTGCATCAACATAATTTATATCTTGCCCGGCAATTAAAGATAATTTATTTATTTCATTTTTTAATGGAAGTAATGATTTTTTAATAATGTGATTAGAAATTATAATAGATAAAATTAAAACAAAAACAAGAACAATACTTCCATAAATTAATAATTGCCTAATTATGATATTTGCATCACTTTCTGGAATAGCAATACGCACATAATTATTTGAATCTTCACTAGCGATATAATACATATTTTTATGCAAAGTGGAAGAATAACGGCAAGATATTTTTCCTAAATGCACAATTTCTTCACGGGTTAAATGATTTTCTTCAGTGGAACTTTCATTATCAAATAACACATTGCCAGTTTTATCAATAACTGTAATACGGATATTATTAATTCCTTCAAAATACTTTAATAAATCATTCTGATTGCTACCATCATAAATATTACAAGTTATATTTAGATATTCTTTAAGCTCTGAGGTTGTTTTTTTATAATTAGAATTACTTACAATAACAAAAGAAGAGATAAGTAAAGCAAATAAAGCAAAAAATACAATGAGAATATTACTAATAATTAATTTCTTTTTCATAAGTCAATTTTATATCCAACACCATAAATAGTTTTAATAATACTACCATCGATGTCATTAATTTTCTTTCTTATGCTTTTAATATGCATATCTATAGTTCTAGACTCATAATCATAACTACTTGGTCCCCAAATATGTGTAAGTAAGTCATCTCTAGACACTACTTGACTACTTTTAGTTAATAAATAAAGCAAGATATCGTATTCTTTGTTGGTAAGTTCTAATTCTTTACCTTTAAAATATGCTTGATGCTTTTTTATATCAATAGATAATTCACTAGCGCTTATTACATCATTATTTTTATGTCTTCTTAAACGCGCGTTAACTCTAGACATAAGTTCAAGCAAATCAAAAGGCTTTTCTAAATAATCATCCGCGCCAATATCAAGGCCTTCAACTTTATCAATTAGCATTCTTTTAGCGGAAAGAATAATAATTTCGATATTATCATTATTATGATCTTCACGAACCTTTTTAATAATTTCATTTCCACTTAAATCTGGAAGCATTAAATCCACTAGCATTAAGTCTGGCTTTTTTTGTTTAAATGCTTCAAAAAATGATTTGGCGTCATAAAAAGAATAAACTTCATAACCTTGTTTTGTTAATGTTTTATTGATGATTTTAGAAATATCTAAGTCGTCTTCAATGGAATATATAATAAAACTCATAACTTTAACCTCTAAAAAATTTGTTTATCTTTGTAATAACCATTAAGAATGTAAATCACCCATTCAGCAATGTTAGAAGCGTGATCTGCAATTCTTTCAATATATTTTACAACAAGAGTGGTATAAATTGCAAAACTTGATGAAACTTGATTATCATCTTTTAATTTAATAATGGTATCTAGTAGTTTATCGTATAAACTATCAATCAAGTCATCGCTAATAATTACTTGTTGAGCAAGAGATATATCTTTTTTTATAAATGATTCAATTGAGTCATGAACCATCTTCATTGCTAAATCAATCATTTTATTAATATCATCAATTTTATATTTCTTTTCATTTTTTAACTTTTTAGAAAAGATATTGATATCTTCTGCATGGTCACCAAGTCTTTCTAAGTCGCCCACTAATTTTAAAATGCCAAGGACACTACGCATATCTTTAGCAAAGAAGCGTTCTTTTAACATTAAATTCATGGAATATTCTTCGATTTTTCTTTCATAGTCATTAACTTTATCATCATCAATTTGAAGTGCAATTTCTTCATCATAATTATGAAAAAGAGCAAAAGCTAATAAAAGATTACGCTCAACAACATCGGCCATTTTAATTAACATTTCATTTAAATTTTCAATTTCATTTTGTATTTTCATATTAACCAAACCTTCCTGTAATATAATCTTCTGTTTTTTTGTTTTTAGGATTTCTAAATAATTTCTCTGTTTGTTCGTATTCAACGATTTCCCCTAACATAAAGAAAGCAGTATAATCACTAATTCTTGTTGCTTGTTGCATGTTATGTGTAACAATGATGATAGTGTAATCTTTCTTTAATGTTTCAATTAATTCTTCAATTTTTAATGTCGCAATTGGATCAAGCGCTGATGTAGGTTCATCCATTAAAATGACATCTGGATTCATCGCAATTGCGCGAGCAATACATAATCTTTGTTGTTGCCCACCGCTTAAACTAAGTGCTGAATCTTTTAAACGATTTTTTACTTCTTCATATAAAGCAGCCTTTTTTAAAGCATCAACAACTATTTTATTTAGTGTTGCTTTATTTTTAATACCTTGACATTTTGGACCATAAGCAATGTTATCAAATATTGACATCGGGAATGGATTAGGATTTTGAAATACCATTCCAACACTTGTTCTTAATTCAATAGGGTTAATTGTTTTAATATTAGTATTGTTATATAAAATATTACCAGTAATTTTACAATTATCAATTAAATCATTCATTCTATCAAAGCATCTTAATAATGTTGATTTTCCACATCCTGATGGACCAATAAATGCGGTAATAGTGTTTTTATAAATATCAATATTAATATCTTTTAGGGCGTGCTTTTCACCATAAAATAAATCTAAATTTGTTACTTTAAATACAGTATCCATTTTATTTCACCTCGAATTTGTTGAATTTTTTTACAATTACTTTAACTAATATATTTAGTAATAAAACAATAAATAAAATTATGATAGCAATCGCGGAAGCTTGCGCATAATTAGGATTATCGCCCGCCATAATTGACCACATGTGTACAGCAAGAGAAGTAGAATTTTTATTAATAAACACATCATCTTTTATTGCTGTTCCCATTACATATATTAAAGCGGCACTTTCTCCAATAATTCTTCCAATAGATAAAAGAGTTGAAGTTAATATGCCTCCTAATGCATTAGGTATAACAACTTTAAATATTGTTTGTGTTTTACTTGCCCCTAAAGCAAGAGAAGCATGACGGTAACTTTGTGGTATTGCTCTTATTGATTCTTCGGTAGTACGAATAATAATTGGAAGTAGCATAATTGCCATTGTTAAAGCACCAGCAGCAATACTTGTTCCGTTTGATCCAATTGTGGCATTCATAAATGGAATAAATATGACCATACCTACTAAACCAAATACTACCGAAGGAATACCACTAGACATATCAATCATTGTACGAATTATGGCGGTAAATTTATTGCTTTTTGCATATTCTGATAAGTAAATAGCGCCACCAATGCCAATTGGTAAAGCAATTATTAAAGTTAATCCAATTAAGATAAATGTGGTAATAAGAGAACCTCTAATACCTCCACCGCTAGTGGTGAGTTGCATGTCTTCAATAGTGACACCTTTATTGATTTGATTAATCATTTTTTCCGCTTTATATTTACTGATAGCGACAATCATATTATCTTCTTCATCAGTTAAAACAATTTTTGTTACAATATAACCTTTTTGTAAGATAATGCTTTCATTATTAGATTGATTTTTCATGGATTTAATCGGAGAAGAAGCGTCAATATAAGAAACATAAACAACATTTTCTCCGGCGTTATTAGTTCCATCACTTAAAGCAATACCCCAACGCGAAGAATAAAAAGCATTGTTAATTTCTTTATATTCTAAATCAATCGTATTTTTATTTTCGTATTTAACATTATATACTTCTTGATAATAATCGCCTTTAATCATATTAAATGATAAAGTAGATCCACCTTTTACGAATATAAATACAAATATTGCACCTAAAATAATTATTCCAAAACTAGAAAAAAGATAGGTGATTATTTGTAATAATAAATCTTTAAATTTACGTTTATTTTTCATAATTTCCGATCCTTTTCCTTATAAAATTTAGAATCAAATTAGTGATTAAAATAATTAAAATTAAAAATATACCAACACTAAAGCGAATATCATAAGATAATCCTGATGTTTCTTTAATATTTGCTAGCATTGTTGAAGTTAATGTTCTTGTTATATCAAATAAATTAAATGTTGGTCCGCTAGTAGCGTTACCAGCGACCATAGTTACTGCGGTAGCTTCACCAAGTGCTCTTCCAACACCAAGGATAATACCTGAAAAAATGCCGGATTTTGCACTAGTAAGAACAACTTTAAAATTAGTTTGAGTCGGACTTGCACCTAACGCTAATGATCCTTTAATGTAATCTTCTTTAACAGTTTTAATACTTGTTATACTAATTAAGGTAATGGTAGGAATAATCATCATGGCAAGTACGATGATAGTGGCTAATGTTGATACTCCACCAGCACTTTGATAATTAAATAAATTCGCTAAATTTTTAACAATATTCGTAATAACGCCAGCACCAAAAATACCATAGATAATAGAAGGGATACTTGCCAATAATTCAATGACATAATTAAGTGCTTTACTTAAAAATTTTGGTGCAATTCTTACAATAAATAAGGCAGTAAGAACGGAAATTGGAACGGCAATTAATAAACTACATAATGTAACATATAATGTGTTAATGATAATAAATCCAATACCATATTGGTAAGGACTGGCTTCCCAAGATAAACCAAAAACAAAAGGAAAAAAACTAGGTCGATAATTAATACCATTTATTTCATAATTAGTAAAAAATGGCTTTAATCCTTCAATAAAAATAAAAGCAACAATTACTATGATTACTGACGCACAAATCATAGCAATAAACGTAAAAGCCACTTTAACGAATTGGTCTAAAGTGGTTTTGTTTTTTATTTTATTTTTGGACATTTCTATTTTATTAGTTGATTCCATTTTGTAGTTACGCCAGTATATATATCTTTAAGTTCATTTGCACTAATTGCAGTTAATGAATTTTTATTATTAACAACTGCTACAATTGCATCAATACATATTAATCCGCTTGTGTTACTAGCGGCAACTTCATTGCTATTTAATTCACGAGATAAGAAGCCAATATCTAATTTACTAGTAGAATCTTTTTCTTCTCCTTGAGTGAATTTATAAGCATCACCTGATCCAGCATGGTTATGTTCTGGTTTGAAATTACCACATTTACTAGCAAATTCTTGTGATAATGCTTTAGCAATCTTTTCAACAGAAGTAGAACCACCAAATTTAATGGTAATGTTTGAGTTATCTTGATTGGTGATTGGGTAATTTGCTTTAATATCATCCCAACTTTTATCATCTTTGTTTAACTTAACAATACCCGAGTTAGCAATAATTGTGGCTTTGGCTTCTTTAGTGGACATATAAGCCACAAAAGCATTGACGATATCTTTTTTAGTATCACTATCAAATTCATTACGAATAATGTAATTGAAGTTTCTTGTTAAGCCATAACTTCCATTTAATACATTATCTTCATTTGGTTCAATGCCTTCATATTTTAATCCAGTTAATGATGATTCTTCTAATGATGATAAGGAAATATAACCAATACCATATTCATCATTTTTGACTTTTAACACCATATCGCCATTTCCATTAGTCTCGACAGCACCTTTAACTAAAGGCTCATTTGATTTAACAGCGTCTTTTAATCCAATCTTTGTAAAGAAACCATCACGAGTACCGCTATCGGTATCACGAGTATAAACAGTAATGTTTTTACTTGTATCAAATTCTACTTTTGATGAGTT
>CALBGF010000082.1 GCA_937893635.1 uncultured Mollicutes bacterium
ATAATTATACTTTTATAAATTGTTTAAATTTTGCTGAATCACTTAAAAGTTCTTTGTAATGAACAATATGCCTATTAATAAATTCAATATGTTCATATAGTGTACTTCTTGACAAACTTAATTCAGTCGTTAGCTCAAAAATACTATATTCTTGACTATGAAGGTAAATATATTCCATTTCTTTGGCATACTGTGTATTATTAACTTTGTCATAAATAGCAAAATAACAATCATGAAAAAACTTTAAAATAAAATCATCATAATCTTTTATTATGTTTCTTTTTGATTTTAACATTATCACATTATTAGCTAAATCTTATATAAAGATATTGCCCTCTTCCCCTTTCAATCTTATGTTAAATTAAAAATAAAATCTAATCTACAATTTTTTTCTATTTTCCGCTGATTGTCTTATGAAAATGCTTCCAATAGACTCACTATCAAAAGGGCAAAGTGGAGATAAATAAGGCACACTCCAAACTTTTAAAGAAATCAAATATAAGAACAATAATAAACTATAAATTATAAAACCATTTTTACCGAATAGAGCCACCGCTAAGATAAGAATAAGATTATTAAGTTTCATCGACATAGATAATTCATAACTTGGTGTGGCAAAGCCACAAATTTGTGAAATAGAACATAATAAAAGTACTTCCGGTAAAAATAAACCTAACTCTAATGATACTTGTCCTAATATTACCGCTGAAATTAATGATATTCCGGTTTGAAGTGTGGTCGGAGTATGAATAGATGCAAGTCGAACAATTTCTAAAATTAACTCAACAATGATAATTTGAATGGCGATTCCTAATTCGATATTTTCATTAGATATCGTTATTTTTAATGCATTCATGATTTCCGAATTATCAATAATACACATCCATAAAGGAATTAAAAATAAAGATAATAAAATTGCAATACCGCGAATTAAGCGTGTGAAAGTACCAACCAGTGGCGATTGGCGAAATTCTTCAACGTGCATGGTATGATCAAAAAGTGTTATTGGTGTAATTATCACACTTGCGGATGTATCAACTAAAATAGCAATTTTCCCGTGCATAATACTAATCGAGGCTACATCTGGTCTTTCCGTATATCGAACAAGTGGAAATGGTGTATATTTTTGTTTAAATAAGAGCTCTTCTAAAGAGCGGTCACTCATAATTAAAGATTCTACATCAATGTTTTTTAATTCATCTTCTATTCTTTTTATTAAACGTTGATCGACTTCACTTTTTAAATACACTACCGCGACAGAAGTTTTACTTTTCTCAGAAACTAAGAAAGGTTTAGCTACTAAATCAGTAGTTTTTAATCTTCTTCTAATTAAGCCAATATTAGTATTAATTGATTCACTAAATCCATCACGCGAACCACGGATAGTTTTTTCTGTTAATGGCTCTTCTATTGAGCGATTCGGATAACTTTTAGCATCAATTAAATAAATAGTTTCATCATTAATATAAAGAACTAAAAAACCAGCATATAATTCTTCAATTATTGTATCAATATTAGTTTCTTTTTTTATTTCTCCGTTATAAATTAATAAATCTAAATCTTTAATACTTTTTAATTTATCTAAATATTCCATTAGATAAATAATATCCATTTTATCCACTAAAGAAGAAGTAAAATATATCGTTGCGGATTTATCTTTAATTTTGATACTTTTCTTTTTCATATCAAAATTGTTTAACAAATCAATTCTTTTTTCTATTTCTTTATTTTTCATATTATGGACGTGGTTTAGAAACTAATGAGGCAAAAAATGCCATAATTACAACAAAAGATAAAACCGCTGAAGAGTTTTTTAGCATACTTTTTAATATTCCTAATACTCCTCCTTCTTTAGCACCTTCTAATGCTGATTTTGCTAGACTATAACCAAAATTAGTAATTGGAGTCATTGCCCCTCCTCCACAATACTTAACTAACAAATCATAAATACCAAAAGAGGTTAATAAAACACCAATAACTACATATATTGAGGTAATATGTCCTGGTGTTAATTTCGTATTATCAAAAATAATTTGGGCAATTAAGCATAAAAAGCCAGAAAATAAGAATGCATATAAATAGGTCATTTTTCGTTCACCTCTAGTTCAATAGCGTGTGCCACAATGGGAATCGTATGTTTTTGGAATGTTAAAGTAGGGGAATATAGCGCTCCTGTGCCCACTAATAAGACACGCTTTAATTCTCCTTTTTCTAATTTACGCATTATTAAAGACATACTGACTAGCCCAATACAAGCTGGGCCACTTCCACCAGCATGAACGTCTTTATCATTTTTATGATAAATAATATTTCCCGCATCATTATAATTGGTTAAAGTTATGCCATCTTTTTTAAAACAATCAAGTAAAATTTTACTTCCAATACATGATAAATCACCAGTTAAAATTAAATCATAATAATCTGGATCAACATTAAAGTTATGTAAATGATCTTTAATCGTAACATACGCCGCAAGTGACATTGGTGAACCAACATCATTAATATTATCCCAACTTGCATCTACTACATTTCCGATAGTGGCGCGTTTCACTCTAACTTTGGTTGGTCTTTTACCTAATATTGCGGCACTTGCCCCCGTAACTGTGGTAGTAACACTATCTTTCTTTTGAATACCATATTC
>CALBGF010000083.1 GCA_937893635.1 uncultured Mollicutes bacterium
GCTCAATCTGGTAACTTCTCATTACAAGCAACTGGCTTTATGATTAGAGATGGAAAACTTGCTGAACCAGTAAACTTAATTACTGTTGCAGGTAACTTAGTAAAAGTATTCCAAGATGTAACTATGGTTGCTAATAATGCCGAATTATTATCAAGTGGTAATTCAGTACCATCAATCATGATTAAATCTATTGCTGTTTCTGGTAATTAATTGTTAAATCATTTTTAAAAAGATGCAAATCTCATAACATAAAGGTTTGCTTCTTTTTTTGTATAGTTTTTCATTCTAATTAATAAATAAACTAATCATCATTTAATTCGTCTATTAAAATCATCAAAATCAAAATCTTCAATATTTAAATTATCAATTACATCTTCTGCCGAATTCAATAAATCTTCATTTATTTGCTGGTTGTCTCCACTAGCGTTTGCTAATGGTATAACAAACAAATTTTCGATGTGTTCTAATAATTCATAGCGAAGATCATCATTTAACGGCAAAAACGAATCTAATTCTTTTACATTAGATTTTAAAAATTCAATTGTTTTTTTGCTTGCTTTTTTCATTGCTAAAAACTTCCTTTCTTTTTTGCAATTCTTTGTCATGATATTTTCTAACGGAACAAACATATTTATTACTAGGATTAATGACAGTTAATGTTTTTTTATCATCCATTCTAATATAAAACAACCTATTCAATAAATCAAACATTGGTTTTGATTTGTATACTGGTTTTTTTGACAAATTATATCCAAGTTCACCTTTAGAGATATTACGCTTATTCATGTCAAAAACTGCATGTTTTGTTACATAATGTCCACGTGTATGGTATGGGCGTTTAGGAATTATTTTTTTCATTTAAAGCACCTCCTTCACGCCTATAATACACCCACTTTTTCAAAACAACACATATATATGCGTAGCATAAATATATATGTATGCTTATGCATCATACGCAATCATAAGCATACATATAAAAAAGTCCAAAAAACTATTGACAAATTTTTTAACATTATATTTTTAATAAAAATTAGCGTTTAAATAATTTTCACAAGAAAATAGCAAAAAAAGCAAAATTCATAGTTGACTTTCAAACACAATAAAAGACCATCAATAATTTTTATTTATCAATGGCCTCCATTATTTACTTTTTCCAACTATTTACTTGGTTAAGTAACCATTCCGCTACTTTATCAATTCCTTCTCCTGTCTTTGCAGAAATTGGAATGATAGTGGCGTTTTTATTTAGTTTTAAAATTCTTTCTTTTGCTTTTTCAATATCAAAATCAAATACACTTAATGTATCAATCTTATTAATGATTACTAAATTGCTAATAGTAAACATTAATGGATATTTTAAAGGTTTATCATCACCTTCTGGTACACTAAGAATCATTGCATTCTTACTTGATCCTGTATCAAACTCAGCTGGACAAACAAGATTTCCAACGTTTTCTAATATTGCTAAGTCAATGTTTTTACCTTCTAAACTACTTAAACCTTGTCTAGTCATATCTGCATCTAAATGGCACATACCACCAGTATGAAGTTGAACTACTTCAACACCACATTTTTTCTCAATTGTATTCGCGTCACATTCGCCATCAATATCAGCTTCCATAACTGCAATATTAAGTTTATCTTTTAAGGCATTAATAACCGCTGTTAAGGTAGTGGTTTTTCCTGATCCTGGAGAAGACATTAAATTCAATAAGAATGTTCCCTTCTCTTTAAGTTCTTTTCTTAAATTATTTGCTTCTTTTTCGTTTGAACTAAATACACTTTGCTTAATTTCAATGACTTTATAATTTGCCATATTCTCACCTCTACGTGTATATAATAAAACAAAATCGGTAAAAAAACACCAATTTTTATAAAACTTCGTTCTAATCGCCATTTTTTCCAATAATTGCTTGTAATTTATTGTTTACAAATGCTTAATTATTTAATAAAATTAAATGTATGCATATTGCAATCAAGTATTAAAGGAGAATTATTATGCCAGAAATGAGTAAAGCTGTCATTCCACCTCACATGACAGATAAAGAGCCAAACAAAAAGATTATCGCTCTTGGTAAAAAGATTACTGATGTTTTTGCTCACAAATTAAAAGGGGTAAAAGTTGAAGACCCAGAATATTGGGGACTTGCTGAAATTGTTACTGACGAAATGGCAGACGTTGCTTTAAAAATGGATTTAAGAAAGCACTACACATTTGCTGATTTAGTCAAGATGAACAAAGTAAAAGATGAAGATAAAGAACACTTCCAAAAACTATTAGATGAAATGAGTTATATCGGTTTATTAGAATACGATTATGGTTATCATTATGACCATAACGGAAGAACCGCTCCTCAATCAGAAAGAAGATATACTCTTCCACTATTTGTTCCAGGTAGTGCAGAATTATTTAACATGGAAGAAAAAAGAGTTAAGGAACACCCTGCTCTTGCATCATTCTTCGAAAGAATGACTTACATTCCACTAGATGGTATTACCCAAATGGTTCCACCAGGAGGATCTGGTGTTGGTATGCACGTTATTCCAGTAGAAAAAGCTATATCTATGGAAAACAAAGCTATGGATATTGAAAAATTATCTTATTGGTTAAAGAAATATGAAGGCCATATTGGTGTTGGCCCTTGTTCTTGCCGTGTAACTAGAGGCGTATTAGAAGAAGGCTGTGCTGATGAACCTGGTTCATGGTGTATTGGTGTTGGTGACTTCGCTGATTATTGCCGTGAAACTGGAAAAGGACACGATATCACAGTTGATGAAGCTATCGCTATCTTAAAAAGAGCGGAAGAAAATGGTTTCGTTCACCAAATTACTAATATCGATGGTGATAACAAAATCTTCGGTATTTGTAACTGTAATGTAAAGATTTGTAATGCTTTAAGAACATCTTTATTATTTAATACACCAAACTTATCTAGATCTGCTTACACTGCAAAAGTTGATCCTAAAAACTGTGTTGCTTGTGGTAAGTGTGTTGAATATTGTCCAGCCGGCGCTGTTAAATTAGGTCAAAAGATTTGTACAAAGAATGGTCCTATTAACTATCCAAAGAAACCTTTACCAGATAGAGTTAAATGGGGTCCTGAACAATATGATGAAGATTATCGTGATAACGATAGAAAGAATTGTTACGACACAGGTACTGCACCTTGTAAAGTAAACTGTCCAGCTCACGTTGCTGTTCAAGGTTACTTAAAAATGGCTGCTCAAGGAAGATATCAAGAAGCTCTTGCTTTAATTAAGAAAGATAATCCATTCCCAGCTATTTGTGGTCGTGTATGTAACCATAGATGTGAAGATGCTTGTACACGTGGTACTATTGATAAACCAGTTGCTATTGATGCTGTTAAGAAATTCTTAGCAGAATTAGATTTAAAAGCAGAAACAAGATATGTTCCACCTGTCGTAATTGCTTCTTCTCCTGCAAATGAACATCCAAGAACACATTGGGATGAAAAGATTGCTATTATCGGTGCTGGTCCTGCTGGATTAGCTTGTGCTTATTATCTTGCTACAATCGGTTATTTACCAACTGTATTTGAAAAATCAAAACGTCCAGGTGGTATGATGACTTATGGTATTCCTTCATACAAACTTGAAAAAGACGTAATTGATGCTGAAATTGAAATATTAAAAGATTTAGGCGTTGAAATTAAGTGTGGCGTTGAAGTTGGTAAAGATGTAACAATCGAAGAACTCAAAAAACAAGGATTTGACGCGTTCTATATTGCAATTGGTTGCCAAGGCGGAAGATTACCTGGTATCCCTGGTGAAGATGCTAAAGGTGTTGAAATTGCTGTTGATTTCTTACATAACGCTACTGAAAATCAAGATAGAAAATTAAATGGTCCTACTGTTGTCGTCGGCGGCGGTAACGTTGCTGTTGACTGTGCAAGAACCGCTAAAAGATTTGGTTCATCAAGTGTTAGCATGGTTTGCTTAGAAAAGAGAGACGAAATGACTGCGTCTAAAGAAGAAATTTCTGAAACATTAGATGAAAATATCGCAATCTTAAATTCTTGGGGACCTAAAGAAATTGTTAAGAACGCTGACGGAACTATTAAATCAATTATATTTAAGAAATGTGTAAGCGTTAAAAACGCTGAAGGTAAGTTTGCTCCTACTTATGATGAAAATGAAACAATGGAAATCGAAGCTAAAAATATCGTCTTTGCTATTGGTCAAAAAACAATTTGGGGTGACTTATTAAAAGGAACTAAAGTAGAATTTGTTCCTAATAGTCCACGTATTATCGCTGATAAATTAACATATCAAACTACTGACCCTGACATCTTCGTTGGTGGTGACGTCTTAACTGGTCCAGCATTTGTTATTGATGCTATTGAACAAGGTAAATGTGCTGCTGAATCATTACATAGATATGTAAAAGTAACTAAATTCGGTGCTCATATGACAATTGGTCGTAATAGAAGAGATTTTATCGAATTAGATAAAGGAAACTTAGATATCGATCAAGGCTATGATAAAGCGCAAAGACAAGAAGCTGGAATGAATGATAAAGTTGATTATAAACATTCATTTAAAGATGCTCACTTAACATTATCAGAAGATCAAGTTAAAATTGAAACTTCTAGATGTTTAGGTTGTGGTGCTTCTATTGTTGACCCTAACAGATGTATCGGCTGTGGTATTTGTACTACAAAATGTGAATTTGATGCAATTCACTTAGTAAGAGATCATCCAGAATGTTCAAAAATGGTTAAGGCTGAAGATAAATTTAAATACATCTTACCTTATGCTATGAAACGTGCAATGAAGATTGTCTTCGCTAAGAAAACTCCAGAAGATAAAGTTGCAATCAAAAAACACAAAGACTACAAAAAAGCGCAAAAACAAGCTAAAAAAGCCGCTAAGAAAGAAGCAAATAAATAATGCATGAATTAGGTGTTGTCTTCTATGTTATCGATGATGTTAAAAAGGTAGCCATAGAAAACAAAGTTAATCATGTGCATTCTGTTACACTTGAAATTGGCGAAGTATCCACTGTTATTCCTAAGTATTTAATTGATTGTTGGAAATGGGCTATTACAAAACATGAGTTGCTTAAAGATTGTGAACTTAAAATTGAAACAATTGATGCCATAACTTATTGTGAGGATTGTCAAAGAACTTATCCTACTGTTCAATATGGAAAGATTTGCCCACATTGTGGTTCAGAACACACCTATTTACTTAGAGGAAACGAATTTAACATAAAAGAAATTGAAGTTGATGAATAACTATTAAACCGCAGCAGTTCATACTGCGGTTTTTTAATTTCTTAGAAAACTTGCAAAAAAGTGCTACAAAATTCACTAATTTACATATTGTTTCTAGACAACACATTGTTTAAATAGTAAAATTAATAACGAGAATGGAGGAAAAATTATGAAGAAATTTTTCAAGGAATTTAAAACTTTTATAACTCGTGGCAATGTCTTAGATATGGCTGTTGGTGTTATCGTTGGTGGTGCTTTTACCGCTATCGTTAATGCATTAAGTAACAACATCTTAAAGCCAGTCATCAACTGGGTTCTAGCATTGATATTCGGTCAAGACTCATTAAGCAACATTTACACTTACTTAAAGAAAGTGTATGTAAAAGATGCTCTTGGTAATGTAACTAGCGAAATTGATCTTACTCAATCTATTTATATTGACTGGGGATCATTCATTAATGCTATTATCAACTTCATTATTATTGCATTCGTTTTATTCTGTATTGTAAAAGCAATTAATAAGGTACAAGAACAAACTAATGAAGCTAAACAAAAACTCAAAGATAAACACAAAAAAGAAGAACCCGCCGCTGAAGAAGTTAAAGAAGAGCCTGTAGTAGTTGAAGAACCTGCACCTGCTCCAGCACCTGTAGTAGACGAAAATGTTGAATTATTAAAAGAAATTCGCGATTTATTAAAAGAAAACGCAAGTTCTAAATAATGTTTAATGAAGTGGTATCAGTAAAGTAGACAAAAAGAAAAAAGCGACTCTTATTATCAAGT
>CALBGF010000084.1 GCA_937893635.1 uncultured Mollicutes bacterium
AGGTCTTGTGCACATGCGTAGTAATTATACGATATATAAATATATCAAGTCAACATTTTTTTTAATTTATTCCACTGGTGCTAAAAAAATCCACATATTATTGTGGACTTAAAAATTATATTTATTTATTTTTTAGTAAATGTTAATATAGCCTTAGAAGAACTCAATTTATCAATTCTAATGTTATATTCTAATGTAGCGCCATTATTAAATGTGAAGTCTTTTCTAAAAACATCTCCTTCAATATAAAGACTATCATTAGTAACCAAATTACCTTGTTTTAAATAATTATCACCATGTTTATCAATAATATAAACTAAAGGCATATTGTCTTCTGAATAAGATAAAGTATTAGAATGTGCTAGTTTGCGATAATGGGGTTGCCCAGTAGAATCATATTTTTTTAGTGTTTCTTCTACTCCTTCATCACCATCATAACCGATAAAAGGATTTTGAGCATATGTCATATAGTGACCAATACGCGCATCAACATGCATTATTTTAATTCCTGGTTTAGTCATTAAAGAAAAGTTTTTGTCTCCTGTAGTGTATTCTACCTTGCTATCATGAGCATTTAATCCTTTAGGAGAATATAATTCAATTAATAAATATTCATCCATTGCCGATCCATTCCATGATTTAGAAGGTATCAAAATACAATCACCATTTTTATAAGAAGCATTAATAGTTATTGTTGTTTCATCTTGAATAACATAAGGCCTTGTCCAATTCAAAAGCATCTTGGAGAATGTATTTTCATCGCCTAGATTATAATCCATCATATCCATACCGCCCATTGGTTTAAATATTTGCGCAGCATCTTGAGAATAATAATCACTTAGTCCTAACAAATGTCCTGTTTCATGAATATATGTATGAGTATCAACTTTAGCAAAATCTTCTTCACTATTCATATAATAATAACTTGCCCACAAATAAGTTCTAGCTAGGTTATCATCATTTTCAAGTTCATCTGCAGTATAAGGCGGCATTGATGATTGATACGCCCATAAAGCTGTGTCTTTTTTTTGATAACGAGCCGCATAAATAAAAGCAATTCCATCAATATATTTATCACTATCAGTGTTAAATTTAGATAAATCAACACCTTGACTCTTATAATATTTAATTGCGGATTTAGCAATATCATTAACAATTTTTTTATCATTAAGTAAATCGCTTGTAGAATACTCACTATGATACCAATCCATTACTTCTCCACGCAAATGTAATTTACCAAAACTAGAACTATTAAAATACGATGTAACTGAACTAAATACATTACGATTATCAACACCAAAAAAAGCATTATGGATTTTATTTTTAGCTTTGGTGCATCCACCATTTAATGTAGAGCAACTATAATCTGTAAAATCCACAGGAATAACTAATAATTGTCTTTCGCCAGTAGAAGGTATTGTGATGATTTTTTCACTGCTTGAATATGGAAAATCTTGAAGTATTTCTTGATAATTCAAACTATATTTAGCTGGTTTATAATAACCTTCTTCTTGAATTTCTACATATTTGTCTTTATCTTTTGAATAATTGTTAAAAGTCGATAAAGAAGATGCGCTACAGCCTGATAAAAATAATGCTAATCCTAAAATCAAAAAACTCTTTTTTTTCATTGTCATCTTCTTACCTTTCATAGAAATAATTTTAACATAATTAGTGAGTAAAAAAAACCATATCATTTTAAATGATATAGTTTTTAGTAAATTTTAAAGTATTAATTTTTATAATTTTAATTATTACCTGTTTTTTCAAATTTAATGGTTACACCATTCTTGTCCATTTTTTCAATAACGAATCTAAAGCCTAACTCATCGCCTTCGTATCCATTTTTATCAACAGTTGGAACGCCACCCACAGTAATAATACTTTGCCCTGTATGCAACTTATAATTGGCGTATGCTTTACCTTCATAGCCGAAAGAATCACCTTCATGGAATAATGATGCATCTGTAGCATAAGGAGTAATATATTGTCCTTTATCATTCTTTTGTTTAAATGAACATTCACCAGACGGTTCTAATAATTCAATTAATTTATATTCAGGAATTGCACTTCTTGTAACTGAATTATCATTAGCAATATCACAATATGAGAATCTATTGGAAATATCATCAACAAAGTCAACGAAAATACCGCTACTAGCAACTGTAACATTACCGCTTGCAAGATCAAAACCAGCTAAACGTGAGTCAACATGATATACTTTAACACCTGGTTCTTGGAATACTTGTGGATAAGAACCTGCAAATTGATGTTCTGAATCATATTTATTTAATCCTTCTGGTTGATAGTATTCTAGTAATATATATTCACCAAACATTGAGCCATTCCAATTAGCGTTAACAAGAATGAAATCGCCTGAAGAATAGAAAGGTTTAATTGTAATTGTAGTTGAATCTCCTTTTACAGTAGAATTACTTACAACATATGGTTCAGTCCAACCATAAATCATTTTAGAATAAGCATTATGATCACCGACGTTATTATCCATCATATCAATTCCGCCTAAAGGACCATAGTCATCAATACCATTTTGTGGACCATAAGTGTAGTAGTCAGGTAAGCCCATGATATGACCAGATTCATGAATAAATGTATGAGCATCTGGTAACCAATCACCATTTTCATCTTTACATTCAACATATTTCCCATCTTTAAGCATTTTATCTTCATACATAAAGTCAACACTTGCCCAGAAATAGCATAGTGGAACTGGAAGTATATCTTTATCTGCTTCTAAATCAATATCATAATGTGAATTTGAATTATATTGGTAAGCCCAAAACAAGTCAGTAGTGTCAATGCCTGTACTTGTTGGCAAAATTTGTGATCTCTTTGGAACAGTATAAATTAAATAAACAGCATCAATATATCCATCTTTATTTTGATCAAAATCATCAATATCATCATATTTACTCTTGTACCATTCAACTGCTTCATCTAGAATTCTATCAGAAATACCAGTATTGTTGCCTTCCATTTGTAAAGCATATTGATGGGCGGATAATTCTGGTCTAAACCATTCTGTAACTTTACCACTAATATCTAATTTCCCATAACTTGACTTTTTATAGAATGATGATAAAGATTCCCAGTTTGTCTCTTCAGATTTGCCGAACATAGTTCTTCTAATATCATCTCTTAATCCATTGCAGCCACCATATTTAGCAAGTTTAGTTGAACTACAAGGATAGTCAACGAATTCAACAGGAATAACTAATACTTTTTGTTTACCAGTTGATGGTAAATCGGCTTTATATCCTCTACTTTTACGAACTTGAGTTAATGAAGTTTTAAAGCTTGATCTTTTTACTCTACTTGGTCCTCCACAAGCAGTTAATGAAAAAGCTGTTGTAGCCACTACTGCAAGTGCAAATAAACTTTTTAAAAGTTTTTTCATAGAAATAACCTCCTTAAAATTCTTAAAATCTATAAGTATATAGTATTATAGCAAATACACTTTATAAACACAAAGGTTTTGTGTTTTTTTTCTAATAATTAAGCTAAAAAACCACCTCATAACGAGATGGTTTAGTTTAGTGTTTAATTAATTACTATTTTTGATCGAACTTTTCAATGTATTGTTGTTTTACTAAGTCCATCTTTGATTTAACATCAAATGTTTCTAGTAATTCATCTTCTTGTTCATCGCTTAATAGTCCACGTCCTGCTGGAATTAATTTACCAGTAATAACGTTTTCTTTTAAGCCATGTAAGATATCAGTCTTACCTTTGATTGCGGCATCAGTAAGAATCTTTGCAGTTTCTTGGAATGAAGCAGCTGATAAGAATGATTCTGTTTCAAGAGCAGCTTTAGTGATACGTAAGATTTCTGGTACACATACTGCAGGTTTTCCACCTTTAAGTAAGATTTCTGTATTTGCTTCAGTAAACGCTTCTTTATCTACTAAAGTATCTGGTAAGAGTTTTGTATCTCCACCATCAAGAATGTGTACTTTACGCAACATTTGAGAAACGATAACTTCAATGTGTTTATCAGAAATTTCAATACCTTGAGCACGATATACTTTTTGTACTTCTTTAATGATGTATTTTTCAACTTCATAAACACCAGCATTAATTAATAATTCAACTGGGTAAATAGCACCTTCAGTAATCTTTTGACCAGGTTTTACTTCATCGCCAACTTTAACACGAAGTCTTGCACCAAATGTTGTTGTTTCAACTTTGGTATCATTTGTTTCTTCGTTTTCAATAGTGATTGTATAACAACCATTATTTTCTTTAATATCTTTGACTTTACCGCTAATCTTAGAAATAACGGCACGTCCTTTTGGATTACGTGATTCAAATAATTCTTGAACACGAGGTAAACCTTGAGTAATATCGCTACCAGCAACACCACCAGTATGGAATGTACGCATGGTTAATTGAGTACCAGGTTCACCAATTGATTGAGCAGCCATAATACCAACTGCTTCACCAATTTCAACTTCTTTACCAGTTGCTAAGTTCAAGCCATAGCAATGTTTACATACGCCATGTTTTGTTTGACATCCAAGTAAAGATCTAATTTCAACGTGAGTAATACCAGCATCCACTACTCTTTGAGCATCAGCTTCAGACATTAATGTATTGCCTGGAACAAGAATTTCACCAGTAGTAGGATCAACGATATCATGTAATGAATATCTACCAAATAAGCGGTCTTTTAATGGAACGATTACTTGATCTCTTGCAGTATCCCTAATTTCGCTTACTACAAATCCGACATCAGTACCACAATCTTCTTCTCTAACAACTACGTCATGAGAAACATCGACTAATCTTCTTGTTAAGTAACCAGAGTCAGCAGTCTTTAATGCAGTATCAGCTCCACCTTTACGGGCACCGTGAGTAGCAATGAAGAATTCGCTAACTTTAATACCTTCACGGAAACATGATTTAATTGGTAATTCAATAGTTTCACCAGATGGGTTAGCCATAAGTCCACGCATAGCAGATAATTGAGTAAAGTTAGAAATGTTACCACGAGCGCCGGAATTAGCCATCATATAGATTGGGTTATCAATTTCGGTATCCATGTGTTTCTTAAGGGCAACTTCGAATTTCTTACGAATATTTTCCCAAATTTCAACAACTTTCTTATGTCTTTCAGCATCGGTATAATAACCTTTTTTAGCCATGCTATTAACAGTATTAACAGCCTTATCTCCTTCTTCAATGTATGTTTTCTTTTCATCAACAACATTAATATCAGCAATAGAAACAGTAATACCAGCATAAGTAGAATACTTAAAGCCTTGGTCTTTCATCTTATCAAGAACGACAGATGTCTTAGTTGTACCATATCTCTTGAAAATTTGGTTAATAATTGTACCTAAATCTTTCTTACAATATGGTTTTCTAATTGGTTGTTTAGCAATATATTCTTTGATATTTGTGCCTTTTGGTACAAAGTCACTAGCAATAGTAGTTTCAAAGTTTTTCTTATTGCTTGGATCATTTAAATATGGGAAGTCAGCAGGATAAATCTTATTGAAGATTAACTTACCAACTGTAGTAATTAAATAACCATTATATTCTTCATCTGTTAAATTATCTTTATTGATTTCTTTACCTGGAATAGCAATACGGTTATGCAAGTTGATTTGCTTTGTTAAATAAGCACGTTCAACTTCATCAATATTACGGAATACTTTTCCTTCGCTTTCAGCATATAAGTGGAAGCGTTCAGCTTCTTCGTTGTCGCCCATATCTTCGCACTTTTTAGCACGGCCTTCAAAGTATTCTTTAGTTGATTCAAGTGTTAAGTAGTAGTTACCAAGAACCATGTCTTGAGATGGAGTAACGATTGGTTTACCATCTTTAGGTCCTAAAATGTTATTACTTGCTAACATTAAGTCAACAGCTTCTTCTTGAGCTGATTTTGATAATGGTAAGTGAACAGCCATTTGGTCACCATCGAAGTCAGCGTTAAATCCAGTACAGACTAATGGGTGCAAACGAATTGCACGACCTGCTACTAACTTAGGTTGGAATGCTTGAATACCAAGTCTATGCAATGTAGGAGCACGGTTTAATAATACTGGGTGGTCGCTAATAATTTCTTCAACAATATCAAATACTTTTTCATCATAACGATCAATTAATTTTTCTGCTTGTTTATGAGCAGATGCATATCCTCTTTTAATTAATAAAGAGACAATATATGGACGTAATAATTGAATAGCCATTTCACGTGGGATACCACATTCATACATCTTTAAGTCTGGTCCAACAGCAATAACTGAACGACCTGAATAGTCAACACGTTTACCAAGTAAGTTTTGACGGAAACGACCTTGTTTACCTTTCAAGATACTTGTTAAACATTTAAATGTACGGCCATTAGGGCCTTGTACAGGTTTATTTCTACGACCATTATCGATTAAAGCATCAACGGCTTCTTGCACCATACGTTTTTCATTTAAAAGAATAACAGATGGGGCATTCATTTCGATTAATCTTTTTAAACGATTATTACGAGTAATAACACGGCGATATAATTCGTTTAAATCAGAAACGGCGAAACGTCCACCTTCAAGTTTACACATTGGACGTAAGTCTGGTGGTAAAACAGGAATGCAGTCTAAGACCATCCATTCTGGTCTGTTTCCAGATGAACGGAAAGCTTCAATAACCGCTAAACGTTTCATTAATTTCTTTTGTTTATCTTTCTTAGAATCTTTAATTTGAGCACGAAGTTTTGCAGATTCAGCATCAAGATCAATTTCTTTTAATAATTTTTTGATTGCTTCTGCACCTTCGCCAAACTCAGCACCAGTGTGTTTAGAAATAAATGCTGCTGTAGTTTGGAAATCAAAAGGTTCTTGTGGATAGTTTTCTAATTTGCTAATTAACTCGTTAGCGCGAGTATAGTCGTAACTTTCTTTGTCTAATTTATCAACAAAATCTTTAATTACAACTAATAAGTCTGCAGGACCATTCTTTTCAGAAATATGTTGTCCTTTTGTTAAGAATTTAGATGTACCTGGATTAATAACAACGTGAGCAGCGAAATAAATAATTTCTTCAAGCTGTTTTGCAGGTATATCAAGTACTAGACCAATACGTGATGGTACACTCTTTAAATACCAAATATGAGTTACTGGTGAAGCGAGCTCAATATGGCCCATTCTTTCACGTCTAACTTCTTTAGAAATAACTTCGACACCACATTTTTCACAAGTGACACCTTGGTAACGAATTTTCTTATATTTACCACAGTGACATTCGTAATCTTTAGAAGGTCCGAATATTTTTTCACAGAATAATCCGCCCATTTCTGGTTTTTGAGAACGGTAGTTAATAGTTTCAAACTTTTTAACTTCACCATGAGACCATGCACGAATTTTTTCTGGAGAAGCAAGAGAAATTTTAATTGACTTTAAATCATTAATATCAAACATTTTCATTGTCCTCCTTATTCTTCATCATTGATAGCATCAACAATGTCCATTGAATCTTCTTCATCAAAAGCATATTGATCAGTTAAATCTTTAACTGCTTGAGGAATACGATGTTCCTCTGCTTCTGCTTGTTTAGAAATTTCTGATGTATCAATTTCTGCACCATTTTGGTCATATAAACGGAAATCTAATGCTAAAGCTTGAAGTTCTTTTGTTAATAACTTGAATGCTTCTGGCATACCTGGTTTTGGTAATGGTTTTTGTTTAATAATAGCGTCATAAGCTTTACGACGTCCGACACGATCATCAGATTTGATTGTCATCATTTCTTGTAATGTGTGAGCGGCACCATAAGCTTCAAGAGCCCAAACTTCCATTTCACCAAATCTTTGTCCACCTTTTTGTGCTTTACCACCTAAAGGTTGTTGAGTAATAATTGAGTAAGTACCAGTTGCACGAGCATGTAACTTATCATCAACCATGTGGACTAACTTAATCATATACATGATACCAACAGAGATACGTTCATCAAAACGATCACCTGTACGTCCATCATAAAGAATGGTTTTACCATCTGGACTTAATCCAGCTTTATTCATTAAATCAAATATTTCTTCATTAGATATACCATCGAAAACTGGAGTAGCAATTTTCATGCCTAGTTTTTTAGCAGCCATACCTAAGTGAATTTCAAGAATTTGACCAATATTCATACGAGAAGGAACACCTAATGGATTTAACATAATATCAACTGGGGTACCATCTGGTAAGAATGGCATATCTTCTACAGGTAAAATACGGGAAATAACACCTTTGTTACCATGACGTCCAGACATCTTATCACCTTCAGAGATTTTTCTCTTTTGGACAATATAGACACGAACTTTTTCATCAACTTTTGGTGGAAGTTCATCACCGTTTTTACGTGAGAATACTTTAACATCAAGAACAACACCAGCACCACCATGTGGAACACGTAATGAAGTATCTTTACCATCTTTAGTTTTATCAGCAAAGATAGCCATTAATAATTTTTCTTCCGCAGTAGGTTCTGTTTGCCCTTTAGGAGTAATCTTACCAACAAGAATATCTCCTTCTTTTACTTCTGCGCCTGGAATAATAATTCCGCGCTCATCAAGATAAGTCTTAGCGTCTTCACTAATGTTAGGAACATCACGAGTATATTCTTCGTGACCAAGTTGAGTATTACGACATTCACAATCATAAGATTCAATGTGAATTGTAGTATATACATCATCTTTAACTAATCTTTCAGACATAATGACAGCATCTTCGTAGTTATAACCATTCCAAGTCATAAATGCGATAGTGACGTTTTGTCCTAGAGCTAATTCGCCATTTTCCATTGCTGGACCATCAGCAAGAATTTGTCCGACTTTAACTTGATCTCCAACTTTAACAATTGGATGTTGATTTATACAAGTTCCTTGGTTGGAACGCATAAATTTTTGTAAATGATATGTACGATCTACGCCATTATTAGTTGTAATAATTTTTGTAGAATCAACGTATTTAACAATACCATCTTCCTTAGAAACAACAGCAATGCCAGAGTCCTTAGCAATAAAGTGTTCCATACCTGTTCCAATATAAGGAGCATGTGGATTTAATAAAGGTAAGGCTTGACGTTGCATGTTAGCACCCATCAAAGCACGGGTAGTATCATCGTTTTCAAGGAATGGAATACATGATGCAGCGATTGAAACGATTTGTTTTGGCGATACATCGATGTAGTCAATTTTTTCTTTTGGTGCTAAAACTGTTTCACCATTTTCACGAGCAATAACTAAATCATTTTTGATGCAGTGATTTTCATCTAATGGAGTATTAGCTTCAGCAATAAGATACATTTTTTCTTGATCTGCTGTTAAGTAATCAGCGGTTTCAAGGACACGGCATGTACCTTTTTCGACTCGACGATATGGAGTCTCAATAAATCCGTATTTATTAATCTTTGCATAACATGCAAGATTGTTAATAAGACCAATGTTTTGTCCTTCAGGTGTTTCAATTGGACAAATACGTCCATAGTGTGAATAGTGAACATCACGCACAGCGAATGAAGCACGTTCACGAGTAATACCACCAGGTCCTAAAGCAGAAATACGACGTTTATTTGTCAACTCTGCAAGAGGGTTTGTTTGGTCCATAAATTGCGACAATTGTGAACTAGCGAAGAATTCTTTAATTGCACTTGCAACAGGTCTAATGTTGATAAGTTGTTGTGGAGTAACTTCGGTTAAATCAGAAATAGACATTTTGTCTTTAACTGCTTTACACATTTTTGTTAATCCATTACGGAATTGATTTTGGATTAATTCACCAACACAACGAATACGACGATTACCTAAGTGGTCAATATCATCTGTTTCACCAAATCCTTCTATAATATTCATAAAATATGAGAATGTAGCAAGGATATCAGAAATAGTTACACAGTTTAATGATTGATCTAAATCTGTACCAATAATATTTGTTGTTTTAGTTTGTTCTTCATCAACATAAACTTTAACAATATTAACTTTTCCATGTGCATCAAGGTTAGTATTGATTGGTAAAATTCTTTCATGAGCTCCTTTTTCAAAGAAACCGACATTTTGTAATTCATCAACCATTGCCTTAGTTAATAAAGTGCCTTTTTCATAAACGACTTCGCCATCAGCAGAAATTAAGTCTTCTGCTAAAACACGACCAGGTAAACGGTTATAAACTCCTAATTTTGAGGAATATTTATAACGACCAGCGCATCCTAAATCATAACGTTTTGGATCAAAAAGTCTTTGAGTTAAGAATGTGATTGCACCAGCTTCGTTGTACGGTTCGCCTGGTTTTAATCTAATAAATATTTCTCTTAAAGCTCTAGTAGATGATTTTGTATCTTCATCTTTTTTAAGAGTATTTAAAAGCATTTGATTATCACCAAATAAATCAGTGATTAATTTATTACCTTCTTCAACGTTTTGAACATCAAGAATAGCCTTTAATAAAATAGTTGCAGGCATTTTTCTTTGTCTTTCAATACGAATTGATAATAAGTCTTTGGAATCAGATTCGAATTGTAACCAAGTACCACGAGTTGGTAACAAATCGCCACCATAAATATATTTACCTGATTTTGTATCTAATTCTTTTCTTAAATAAGCACCTGGAGAACGAACGATTTGTGATACAATAGCACGTTCAGCACCATTGATAATAAAAGTACCACTATCAGTCATTAATGGGAAATCTCCCATGAAGACTTCTTTTTCTTTAATTTCGCCAGTGTTTTTGAAACATAATCTTAAAGTCACTTTTAAAGGTGCGCAATAAGTTAAATCACGGCATTTACATTCTAACCAATCATATTTAGGTTCAAGAAATCTATAACTTACATATTCAATAAATACATCATCAGCATAGTTAGAAATTGGGAATACATCTTTAAATGCTTCTTCAATTCCTGTCTTTAAAAACCATGCATATGATTCAGTTTGAATTTCAACCAAATATGGTAATGGTAATGTTCCAGAAATTTTTGAGAAATCAATACGATCGTTTGTAAGATGTTTATAATTTTTATAGTTCATATAATGGCCCCTCTCTAAAAATTATCAGTTCATTGTTTTTATTATTTGTTTTTAGTAGCCTGATAAATGTAATATCCTTTATCTCTTTTAAGTAAAGTACAATTGCCAAATATCGACGTTATGTAATCACGAGCGCTAAATGCACCATGACTTTTTCTAATGACGATAAACAATGAACCGCCATCAATCAAATAGTCATATGCTCCTTTAAACATAGCGTAAATTACTTTTTTTCCCGCTCGTATCGGAGGATTAATAACTATTGAATCAAATAATCCTTCAATATTTTGATATATGTCACTTTGAAGGCAAGTGACATTTGCTAAATTTAATTTTTTTATGTTGTCTTTGGTAAGCTCTAGCGCCCGTTCATTTACATCCGCTAACACAAATTTTGCATTAGGTATAAACGATGCGAGGGTCAATCCTAGGGCACCATAGCCACATCCGACGTCAAGAATGCGACCTTGCAAATGAAGAGGGACCAACACTTTTAAAAAAGCATAAGTTCCCTCATCAATACCATTTTTTGAAAAAACACCAAGGTCAGTTTTGAGGGTAAAATGTCGTTCATAAATATCATAATTTATCAATTTTGGAGACGATTTTAAACTTGAATCATTTTCAAAATATTGTGACATTTTCGCACCCCCTTAAAAAGCGATAAAAACCCGCAAAAGCAGGTTTAAATCTTCTCATAAAAATTAGGTAGTTTAGACTACTTAACTTCTACTTCAGCGCCAGCAGCTTCAAGAGCTTTCTTGTGTTCTTCTGCTTCAACTGGTGAAATATGTTCTTTAACTGCGACAGGAGCACCATCGACTAATTTTTTAGCATCCATTAAGCCTAAGCCTGTGATAGCTTGAACAGCCTTAATAACTGGAACTTTAGAAGCACCGACAGATTTGAGCCATAAAGAAACTTCTGTTGGTCCTTTCTTTTCTTCTTCTTCAACTGGTGCAGCAGCTCCTGCAACTGGTGCAGCAGCAGTAACGCCAAATTCTTCTTCTACAGCCTTTACTAAATCATTTAATTCTACTACTGTCATTTCTTTAATAGCAGCAATAATTTCTTCGTTTGTTAACTTTGCCATTGTTTTTTCCTCCTAATAAATTAATTTTTTTCAGCAACTGCCTTAACAGCACAGGCGAAGTTGCGGATTGGTGCTTGTAAGCACGATAAGAACATTGAAATCAAACCTTCACGTCCTGGTAATGATGCGATGACTTTAATTTGGTCAGCATTCATCATTTTGCCTTCTACAAGGCCACCTTTGATGACTAGGTTTTCATGTTTCTTAGCAAATTTTGCAATTACTTTAGGTCCATTGATTGTATCTTTAGAGAATACAATTGCATTTGGTCCTTCAAGAATTTCTCTTAGTTCACTATGTCCTAATTCATCACATGCACGTTCAACAAGAGAATTCTTGTAAACACGTAATGTAGAATCAGTTGCTCTTAAAGCATGACGAACTTCAGTAATTTCATCAACTGTTAAGCCACGGTACTCAACAACTACAATAGAGTTAGCGCCTTTAATGCCTTCAGTAATTTCAGAAACTATTTCTTGTTTTGCTTTTAAAATTGCTTGATTCATAGTTCTAACCTCCTAACCTTTCTTCAAAATTTTTATGAGGTTTCAATATACATTGAAGTTACTCGCGAAAAAGCGAGAGAATAAGTTTTTTTATTAAATTATCCTACACCTCGGTAACATTTTTAAACTATAGCGTCGTTACTGTCTTGGGTATATTGAATTCCTAACTTTAATTAAATACGACCGTTAAATGTAATTTTGATAGCTGGTCCCATGGTCGTATGGATAACAGCGTTTTTAACATATGCGCCTTTTACAGATGCAGGTTTAACTTTAACGATTTGATCACAAATTGTATTTAAGTTATCAATAATCTTGTCTGTATCAAATGAACAGCGTGCAATACTTACATGGATGTTTCCATCTTTATCAACACGGTATTCAACTTTACCTGCTTTGATTTCTTGGATAGCTTTTGCAATATCCATTGCAACAGTACCAGTTTTTGGGTTAGGCATTAAACCCTTAGGTCCTAAAATACGTCCCATTTTACCAAGTTCACCCATCATATCAGGTGTGGCAACGATGACATCAAAATCGAACCAGTTTTCATTTTTGATTTTTTCTAACATTTCTTTACCACCAGCGAAATCAGCGCCAGCAGCAGTAGCTTCATCAACCTTGTGTGTAATAGCTAAAACTTTCTTTGTTTTACCATTTCCGTGAGGAAGAATAACTGTTCCTCTGATTTGTTGATCTGCTTGTTTTGGATCAACATTTAAATGGAAAGATACATCGATTGTAGAATCAAACTTTGTAGTTGATGTAGTTTTGACGAGTTCAGCAGCTTCAGCAATTGTGTATAACTTTGTTGCGTCAATTGCTTTTTCAGCGGCTAAATATTTTTTACCTTTCTTCATATTTTTTCCTCCTTAGTGGTAATAACGGGTATTGTCCCTTCCACCTACATTTATTCGTCAATTTCAATGCCCATGTTACGAGCTTGTCCAGCAACTACTTTCATTGCTGCTTCAATATCGTTACAGTTAAGATCTGGCATTTTGTATTCAGCAATCTTCTTTAAATCTTCTTTGCTAACTTTACCAACTTTTGTTGTCTTAGCATTTGCTGAACCTTTTTTAATTCCAGCAGCTTTTAATAACAAACCTGCTACTGGTGAAGTTTTGATTACGAAGTCAAACGATTTGTCTTCGTAGGCTGTAATAATAACTGGAACTACTTCACCTTTGCGGTCAGCTGTTTTTGCGTTAAAGTCTGTACAGAATTTAGGCATAACAATACCAGCAGTTGCAAGTTTTGGTCCTGGTTTAGCTTCTCCACCAGGTAACTCCAATTTTACTACCTTAGCGATCTTTTTACTCACGTGACTTACCTCCTTATAGATTTTTTTGTCCGTGCCGTGGTCATTGGATTAATCGCTTAATCCTTCCACTAAGCATAGCTTAGAACTAATTAAACTAGCCCTATGCTTGTTTATTATATCTAATCGCTTTTTGCAATGCAAGATTTTTTTTAATAACTTGTTTTTTTAAGCACAAAAAAGGCCACATTTTTCAGCAGTGAATGCGGCCTATTTTTTACTAATTATTTTGGTTATACACAAGAGTATTCATACTTTTTACACCATTAACAGTGACTGATAATACACAGCCTGTATAATAAGTTTTGCCATTCCAGTTGCATAGAGCCATTTCAATAGTGACAGTTTGATTGCCAAACACATCCAACCATTCATATTGAGCAGCATTTGAGCAATATAAACGAATTTTTGTATCACCGTTTTTAACGTATATATTAGAGTACTTTGGTTGTACAACTTTTTCAAAAGTGCCTTCAAATACATATACTTGAGCTGTTGCGTCTTCTGTCGCTTTAATTTGGGCTAAATCTGCTAAGGTTTTGCTACTATCAAATGACGCAGTTGAGTAATCATGTTTGCCATATAAATTTGAAACTAACTCACAGCTATCAAGGAAAATTTCACCAGCAGACTTATCTTGAACAGCACCTAATTGTGAACGTGTTCCCTTTAATATAACTTCATTTCCTAAACTAATAGAACTAATGGTTTGTGAAGATACTGTAATTGCAATTGCGCCACTTTCATCAATTAAATAAAATCCTACTTTATTCACTAATGATGGGCCGGCAATACCTTTAACAGTTACAACAGAGTTAAGTTCGCTATCAATAGCTTCTTTGACTGTTATAGATTCTGTAACATCTGGTAAAGCAACTGAAACATTAAATATTTTAACGAATGTTGCATTATTTTCATAATTAATTGTAACAGTTATTGTAGCATTACCTACTTCATTAGTGTGGAATGTTAAAATACCTTCATCTTCGCTAAAATACGCAACTGTTTCATTGTTAGAAGAATAACTAATACTTGCGTTTTCAAAGCCTAAAAGTGATGAAGAAGCAGTTACAGGAACTGCTATTTTTGGATCACCTGTATACACATCTTCAAATAAGGGTTTAACGTTATAATCATATACGAATTGTCCAACATTTGCCTTATCAAAAGTAAATCCTTCGTCTTTAACAGAAATTGGAATAAATCTCCAAGAACATCCCGATATTGTAGCTTTAGCATTGATTGCTACAACTAAAACTGTACAAATCTTTCCGTCAAATTCTTCAAGCCAATCCAAATCGCTACCATTACATTGTGTATAAACATAATTTCCTGTAGTCTCATCGAGATCATCGATATAATAGTTAACATATCCTTCTTTTTGGGATTTAACGATATAAGAATTTGCTTTAAAAATTTTATTTGTAATATTTTCAGTAACCGGAGTATCCATAATGTTTTTTATAGTTTTTTCTTCAACCCAACTTGTATCGATACCATTGTTACCTTTATCATTGCTAACAATATGTCCTTTGGTTAATTGACATGATCCTTTATAGCCATACTTTTCAGCAAAAGACATTTCTTTTTCTAAAATCCAGTAATCTTTTGTTGCCGCTAAAGTAATAAAATTGCCTTCTTCTACTTTTGATACAGTTGATGAATCGTAAACATAAATAGAAGATGTATTATCAACAAGATAAAAGCCATTTTCTTTCTTTCCTGTTGCATATGTTTTTCTACTTACAACTCCTGAAACTAAAACTTTTTTGTCTTTTTCTACTTCTCTAGCTTTGGCAATAGTCATTTCTTCATATTCACTAACATCAAATTGCGTACTGCTATCAACATAATCAATTAGCCATGCATTTTTTACTTCTGGTTGTCCACTATGAGTTTGAAGAGTAGCATAAATAACAATTTCATCATTTACATCTGGTTTATATTCTAAATTTTTATATTGGACACTTCCATCTTCACTATATGTTCCATAAATATAAATTTTACCAGTTTCATCTTCAATTTCCATGCTTCCATAATCACAATTGGAAACACTAGTAATTTTGCCATAAAGATAATATCTTTCTTGTGTTGGCTCACTAGCTTTAGAAGCGATTTCTAACGCTTCACTAATGTCAATACAGTTATAACGTTCTTTTAAACCAGTTGAAGGTTGAGTAGATGCTCCACTGTTAGACATAGATGATCCTCCTTGATCACAAGCACCAAGTGCTAATAAACAAGAAACACTTAATAGACAAAATAATTTTTTTCTCATAATTTACCTCTCTTTCGAAAAAAGAATTATAAATTGAACAAACTATATTCTCAATAATAAAGTGCTTTCTAAAACTAAGAAATAGTTCTCTTCAACTGAGAACAAAATAATTTAAATAGTGTTTTTAACTTATACATGGGTGGTTATAATTCAAATAAAAAATCCCTTCGATAAAGTTAGTTTGGAATAAAAACTAAACTCGAAAGGATAATTTGTTATTTTGATTAGAAAAATATTAAATCTTATCTATTTCTGAGAAATCAACTTCAACTATAGTTGAACGTCCAAAGAATACAGTTTCAACTTTTACAGTACCAGTATCAGTATTAATTTCTGTAATATGACCTTCGCTACCTTCAAGTGGTCCACGTAAAACTTTTACTAAATCACCAATGTCGTAACGTGAGTACATACTCTTATCAACCATACCTAATCCTTTAAGAACTGGTTCGATTTCTTCTGTTGGAATTGGGAAAGGTTTAGTACCTCCACCAGATGATCCAACGAATCCAGTAACTCCTGGTGTATTTCTAACCATGAACCATGCTTCATCACTCATAATCATTTCAATAAAGACATAACCTGGATAAGAGTTTTTGATTTTTGTTTTTCCTGTTGGAACACCATCTTTTAAAACTGGTTGTTCAGTTTCCGCAACTATGATTCTGAAAACATAGTCTTCAAGTCCCATAGAAACAACACGTCTTTCAAGATTTACTTTAACCTTGTCTTCGTGACCAGAATAAGTATTAACAACATACCATTGTTTTTCACTTGCCATAATTTTTCCTCCTATCGCTCAACTATTTAGAGAAAGTATTTTGTAATACTTTAATTAACACAGCGGCAATATAATCATCTAAAGATAACCATAAGGCAACTACAATAGTTATAACTAGGACAACGCCTAAAGATTTTAAAATTGTTTCACGGCTAGGCCATCTTACACGTTTTCCTTCTTTTACAACACCTTGTAAGTATTTTTTTGTTTTTCCCATAAAAAAACCTCCTTATTTGCTTTCTTTATGCAGTGTCGAAGCATTGCACTTCGGACAATATTTTTTTATCATGAGACGATTAGTAGAATTTGTTTTTTGTTTTGTAGTCGTATAGTTTCTTGACAAACATTGCGAACAAATAAGAATGACTTTTTCACGCATACAAAAACACCTCATCTCGTGCCTAGAATATATCACGAAAGCATTAAATAGTCAATTTTATATTTTATAAATTTTATTACGGCGGCATTTTGATTAAAATGCTCCAATTATTTTTAGCAAATGAGAAATAAATAGCGCTATTATGGTGCTAATTTTTTGTACACGAAAAAATACTGGTTTTTTTAAGCATAAAATCGCATTTTATACAAAAAAATCAGTTTTAATTTTTCATATTAATCGTTATTTTATTTAACCTTTTTGATTTTTTCTTTTTTGAATTTTTTTAAAGCAATGTCAACCGATGATTCTTTAGTATTTATAATTTCACTTATTTCGCTATATTTATAGCCTGCTGCTTTGAGCAATAAAGCTGCTTTTTCTTTTTTAGATAAATATTCTTCATCTATTTCTTTAAACTCGTCATATTGCTCGTTTAATTCATACCATTGCGATGGACTTTTTTCATCGCTTGGTACTAAATCATCATTAGTAATATCACTTTCTTCAAAAGGTTTTTCATCTAAGAATAAGCATTGCTTTAATTCGTTTTGTCTTTTTATAAAATCGACAATGTGTTTTTTCACTTCTTGATTAACAATTAAGCTAATAAATGTTCTAAAAGACGAACGATTTTCATCGTAGTACTTCAAAAAAGAAAACACCGCTATTCTGGCAATATTTTTCAACTCAAAATATTCTATGCCTTTAGCACAGATGTTTGCCATTTGGTTAATAACGATTAATGTCAATAATGCATCATATTTTTCTAATAATGCACTCATTGCTTCTTGATTGCCTTGCTTTGCAAGTTCTACTAATTTTAATTCTTCTAATTTGTTATTCGGTTCCAACATGTATTTACGGCCCATAATAAAGCCCTCCGTTTAAGAAGGAAACCTGTTGTTAAAAATTTGTGCTAAGTACACCGCGGTTGCGACTGAAGCATTTAAAGAATTAACATGACCCACCATAGGTATTTTAGTAATAAAATCACTATTTTGTAATACTAGTCTTGAAATTCCTTCGCCTTCACTGCCTATCACTAATGCGATTGGTGAACGATAATCGACTTGACGATAATCTTCTTTAGCTGATCCGTCGGATGCAACAATCCAATAACCTTGTTTTTTCAGAGTAGTAATAGTTTGTACCAAGTTAGTAACCTGACATATAGGTACATAATCAATAGCGCCGGTTGAGACTTTAGCTACCGTGCTATTAACTTGTACTTGTCCATTTTTTTTAATAATTATTCCATCTGCCCCATATGCATCAGCGCATCTTAATATTGCGCCTAAATTATGAGGGTCTTTTACGCCGTCAAGAATAATTAGTAATGGATATTTTGATTTACTTGCACTAGCAATTAAATCATTCAAAGAGCAATATTGATACTCTTCTACTTCCGCTACTACACCTTGATGATTCCCAAATTGGGAAAGTTTATCAAGGTCGTTTTTACTAACAATTTTAACACCAAATGAATTACTATTACTTATTAATTCATTTATTGGTTTAAAATTAAAGTTATCAGTAATATAAATGGTTTTAACTTTATTCTCCTTAAGGGCACTAAGCACCGTGTTCCTTCCGTATATTAATTGTGCCATATTTAAACTCCTTTTTGTCTCAAATTTGTCTCAATTTCGCTTAAGATTTGATTTCAAAAGGTTTAAGAGCTATTCTAAGCTCTTCGCCGAATTGATCTACAGTTTCACGTTTTACATCGATTAATGCAATACTAATGCTAATTGCATCTTTGCCATGATAATCACAAATTTGTGTGTTAATGTTTTTAATAGCTATATTAAATTTATCCGCTAAATCCTTAATAGTTTTAATAGCAAAAGCATTATAATCGCAAATCATAACTAAACGAGGTGTTCTTTCAAACGCCTTTGCTTCTGCATGCCTTAAAAATTTTAAGACAATTAAAACAATTAGGGTGGTGAATAACGCAACAGTGAATCTTCCTGCACCTGTAGCAAGACCAATAGCCATACAAACCCAAAGTGTCGTTGCGGTAGTTAATCCCTTAATATCAACACCTGTTTTCAATATTGTTCCAGCGCCTAAAAAACCAATGCCAGTAACAACTTGAGCTGCTAATCTTGCTGGATCATGATTAGGAAATGATTCAAAACTAAATCCATAAATGGATAAATACATAATTAATGACGAACCTGCCGCCACTAAGATGTGTGTTCTAAATCCTGCAAAATGTCCATGCGATTCACGTTCATAGCCGATTAATCCACTAAACACACAAGCAAGGAAAATGCTAATAAAAGCAAGTAATAAATTTCCCCACCATGCATATTGATTAAAAAAACCGATTATTTTATCGTCCAAACTGAAAATATTCGGTGGCACTACATCAAAAAAGTATGAAAAAATATTCATAAGCCCTCCTTATAATATCCTTTTATCTATTAATTGTTTTCGTAGTTCATCACTTTTAGCAAAATCTTTGTTTGTTTTGGCTAAGTTATATTCACTTAAAAGTTTCTTATCATCACTAGATAAAATAGGATATTCAATATTAATACCTAATATATAAAGTTCATCTTTAATTGTGGAAAATAAATCATTAATTTCTGACAAATCCACATCTTTTTTTCTTAATGCTTGATTAGCTAATTTAATAACATTATGCAATTCGCTTAAGGCATTAGAGGTGTTTAAATCATCCGCTAAAGCATTTAAGAATGGCTCAATAAATCTTGATTTACCATTAGCAAAAGACACGTCAAATTCTTGTAATTTAACTGCTAATTGACGCATAATGTTAGTTATTTTTGTAATTTCATTATTACCTGCTACTAACAAGTCATAAGAAAAATTAACTGGTGCACGATAATGAGTGGAAATCAAAAGCAATCTAACATTATTGCCGCCATATTGGCTTAATGCATCGTGAGCGGTAATAACATTTCCTAGCGATTTAGACATTTTTTCATTATTAATATTAATAAATCCATTATGCATCCAATAATTAGCTAAGGAACAGTTATTATATGCTTCTGATTGTGCAATTTCGTTTTCATGGTGTGGAAACTTTAAATCAAAACCTCCACCATGAACATCTATAAGTCCACCAGGGAATATTGAATTAATCATCACAACACATTCTGTGTGCCAACCCGGTCTTCCTTTTGACCAAGGTGAATCCCAATTGATACCCACTTCTGTTTTTTTCCATAAAGTAAAGTCTAATGGTGATTCTTTTTTAGAATTTTCATCAATTCTAGCGCCAACTAATAAATCTTCAATTTTTGTGTTGGACAATTTGCCATAATCTTTAATTCTTTCTACACGGAAATATACATCGCCATCAATAACATATGCATAATCAGTCTTTACAAGTTGATCAATGAACGCAATTATTTGCGACATATACTCAGTAACTCTTGGAGTTACATCTGGCTTTAAAGCATTAATATTATGCAAGTCATCTTCGAAAGCTTTAATGTAAAATTCAGTAATTTCTGATTCTGGCTTGTTTAATTCTTGGGCACGTTTAATTATTTTATCATCTACATCTGTATAATTACTAACATACTTGACGTCATAACCAATATAAGTAAGAAATTTTCTAAATGTATCAAATACCACTACTGGGCGCATATTACCTATATGCACATAATTATAAACAGTTGGTCCGCAAACATACATATTAACTTTGTTTTCGTGTATTGGTTTAAATGCTTCAATTTTGTTAGTTAAAGAATTATAGATTTTAACTTCCATAAAATAATCCCCGCCTTAATAAATATTATAGCATTATCTTTTGTTAATAAAAAGTATTTTGATTCAACTCATTAATTTTTATATCTTATATTTTTGCGCAAAAA
>CALBGF010000085.1 GCA_937893635.1 uncultured Mollicutes bacterium
TCATCTTTATTAGGACATTAGAATATTTCTTAAAAAATTATTTAAAAGATTAAAATGATAAACCATTCTCCATTGGAATGGTTTTTTAAGTGGGCAAGTGTGCCTTATAACATGAAATAAAAAAAGTTAAATGATGATATATTTATAAAAATATTCTATTTATCAATAACAATAGTTGATATTTTATTAAATTGTGTCCAAAATAAAATTAGATTTTATTTTGGACGGAGGTGCTAATATGGCTTTGATTAAACGCGCTATTACAGAGGTGCTTCATAATCGAGTGTCTAATAGTAAGGTATTACTATTAACTGGACCAAGGCAAGTTGGTAAATCTACTCTTTTGAAACATGAATATGATAATTATCATTATGTTACTTTTGATAATGATCTAATACGTGCTCAAGCAAGAGATGAACAAGGATTATTCTTTTTAAATAATCCTACACCTTTAATTATTGATGAAGTACAAAAAGAAGCAAGTATTTTAAATGGCATAAAATTACGAGTTGATGCTTCTAATGAACGTGGTAGTTTTCTTTTAACAGATAGTCAAAAACTAGAACTAATGAAAGGTGTATCTGAGTCTTTAGCAGGACGTATTTCAATATTAGAATTATCTTGCCTTTCATTAAGAGAAATAAATAATATATCTTTTAATAAACACTTTGTACCTACTTTAGATTATATTTTTGAAAGAGAAAAAGAATTAAAAAAGTATGATAATATATGGAAAACAATCCATCGTGGTATGTATCCAGAATTATATGATACTAATCGTGATTGGCTTGATTTTTATGCATCTTATGTAAATACTTATTTAGAACGTGATGTTAATTCTAATATTTCTCTAGATAGTGCTACTTTTTTGAAGCTTTTAACCGCAGTTGCTGCTCGAACAGGACAAATTTTAGAATATGCTTCAATTGCTAACGAAATTGAAGTAACTATTCCAACAGTAAAAAATTGGATATCTATATTAGAAAGAACGGGAATAATCTATCTTTTACAGCCATATTCATCATCGCATTTAACTAGGACCATTAAAGCACCTAAGATTTATTTTAGAGATACTGGTTTAGCATGTTATCTTTCTAGATGGCTTACTCCAGATGCTCTAGCGGTAAGTGCGGTAAATGGTAATATGTTTGAAACATTTGTGGTATCTGAAATTTTAAAATCATACGCTAATGAAGGAAGAGACTATCGTTTTAATGTCTTTTATTATCGTGGAAAAGATAAAAACAAAACTTTTGAAAATGAAATTGATTTAATTATTGAAGAAAATGGAACATTGTATCCTATTGAAATAAAATTAACAAGCAATCCAAAAGCAAGTATGTCTTCCGCAAATATGGTATTAGATAAAGTAATTGATAAAAAACGTGGTATGGGAGCAATTATTTGTTTAATAGATGCTAAATTATATTTAAGAGAAAATTTAATTGCTTTACCAATTGAATATTTGTAGGTGAATTTAAATTATGAAAATCATTGAAGTAGTCGCGGGTATTATTAAATATAATGACCAAATCCTTTGTATGCAAAGAGGATTAGATAAATATAACAATGTTAGTTATAAATGGGAGTTTCCAGGTGGAAAAATAGAACACGGAGAAACTAAAGAAGAAGCATTAATTAGAGAATTAAAAGAAGAATTAGAAATTAATGTAGAAATTGAAAGTTATTTCACCACAGTTTTACATGAATATAGTGCTTTTGCTGTAAATATTCATTATTTTATATGTAAAACTAATGATAAACATTTAAATATGAAAGTACATAATGATTATGTATGGTTAAATATTGATGAATTATCTAAGTTGGATTGGGCACCTGCTGATAAAAAAGTAGTTAATATGTTAATAAAATAAATTAAACAAACTAACGCTACAAGTTGATATTATAATCACATTAGTTGAAACTAACTTGTTAGGGTGCTACCATAATTACGGAGGATAAAATTATGGAGTTATTACATAAAATA
>CALBGF010000086.1 GCA_937893635.1 uncultured Mollicutes bacterium
TTAACTTTTTTTTTGCTTAAAATCACTTGAAATATGTTGTGAATAAGAATAAAGTTAACATATAGTGATAGTTGATTGGAGATGATTTGATGCCCATAAAAGAAATTTATGAAAAGCAACAAAAACTCTCTTTGCTCCAATTTATAATTGGAATACCAAAATTTGTAATGGCGTTAATTTCTGCGATTGCTTCATCTTCCGCAATATGCTTTTTTGATACTGTTGACTCATTAGGATATACTATCGATAGTGCTTTTATGTTTTTTACATCTAAAAAATTAAAAAAAGATGTAAAAAATAAATATAATTATGGAATTGGTAAAGTAGAGGCAATTTCATCGATTTTTTGTGATATCTTAGTGATTGGAGGATTAATTGCAATATTAATTTATTCTATCTATCGCATTATTGTTCCAGTTACATCTATTAAATATATTACTACTATTGTAATTTTGAAATTAATTAGTGTGGCGTTTGATATATTTTTGGTAATTTCTCAAGCGCTATTAAGAAAATCAAATAAAAGTAAAATAACCGAATGTGAGTTTTTTAAAGTATTAGGGGCGTTTGCTTTTGATATGATTTCTTTTTTCTCATTATATCTAACTTACTATTTAAAAGATTATCCAATTACACAATATTTCCCATTTGTTTTGGCATTGCCAATAATTATCTATTTATTTATTGATTGTATTAAGCGTATTAAAGAATCGGTTCAAGAATTAACAGATAAAACAATTTCTAAAGAAAAGCAAAATATTATAAAACAAATAATTAACAATTATAAGTATGGATATCAACAAGTTATTTCTATTAATACTCGTCAAGTAAATAACCAAATTTATGTTGATTTAGTAATGGATTTTGATAGTAATATGGAATATAACAAAATTAAATCTTTATGTGAAATTATATCTTTAGATATTAATTCCCAAATACCTAATTCTAAAGTAACAATAAGAATTACCGATAAACAAATTTAATGTTTGTTTGAAATCACTTTTGTGCTACAATTTTTTTAATAACCAAAGGAGCAATACTATATGAAAAGATTAAAAAAATTTTTAATGTCAGCAATATTATTAGTTATCGCTTCTTCATGTGAAATACATTTCGATTTTATTAGTAACTCTAATAGTGATAATTCATTAAACTCATCTACATCAAATGTTTTACCATCACCAATTGGTGCTTCAACCATAAGCAGTGTAAGTTCAAGCATTGAAAATAGTAATTCAACAAGCAATATAAATAGCAATTCAACAGATAGTAAACCAAGTAATTCAATTTCTTCTAGCACTAGTGTTATTAAAAATTTAAAAACATTATCAATTACTAATAATATTAGTGTTGGTAAATATGATACAAACTGGGGAGATGTTTCTCTTAGCGGTTATAATTTTGAATACTACCGAGCAGGATATAATTACGGAGGTTTACTTACTCTTCAAGCATATGAAAATCCTTTTGAAAACATTCAATCATTAGAAGGAATGTTTTATAATATTTCTCCTATTTATGGTATTTCTACAATTGAAATAACATATAAGACTATTTCAGCAAATAAAAAGCCTATTTTAAGATTTGGAAAAAACTATTTATTACAAGAATTTTTAGAAATGGACATTGAAAACCAAAAAAGTACAACACATGTTTATGATGTGTATGATTGTAATTTCTTCAAAATTGAAACTAATAAAGCTGATATGGAAATAAACAAAATAGTTATTAAATATACTGGTATAAAAACAGATTATGATAATAAATATTTATCATCGGGATTAAATATAAATCGTCTAAATCCAACCAGCTATGACGATGTCTATGATGGTTTAACAGTCCGCGTTCCTACTAAGGTTAGTTATAATAATTCAACATATTCAGTATTAGAGGAAAAAGAATATACATATTATTCTTATGAGTATATTTCTAGCCACACTAATTTAGCAAATAAGGCTGCATATACTGATCCAATGGATGTTGCAATATACTTTAATACTTTTAAAACATATCCCGCTAATTATGTGAGTAAGAGCAATTATCGTACGGCATATCAATTGTTTAAAACGAATACTCGTTGTGTTTCTCAGTATGATCGTACTGACGGATATGCCACTAATATTCCATATGTAAGAAATACCTATACAGGAAAACCTATTTATTATGAGTGCGATATAGCTTTAGATGATTCTTATAGTTCAAGCAATAGAGGTTCAGCAAGAGTTGTTGTTTGGCTAGAAGGATTTAATCAACAATATGCCATTAATTACAATGATTCACCAGTTTCTTTGTATACTGATGATCATTATTCAACGTTTTCAGAATACTTAAATGATGGTAGTTTTGGAAAAATTTTCAATGCTGAACAAAATAGCACACCATTTGTATGGGGAAACGCTAATACAATTAAACAGA
>CALBGF010000087.1 GCA_937893635.1 uncultured Mollicutes bacterium
TATTCTAACCCATTATCAAGTTCACCATATTTTAAAACTGAATAAATAATTGATGTGTGCATGCTTCTAAGGAAGTTATTAATCCATTTTGAAAAATATTCTGTGCTAGGTGCTTTATCTTTGGAAAATGAACATAAAACTTTATGTATGGAAGACGAATCTCTTAAATAAGAATTTTTATCAAATTTTGTATTTACTTTATCAATATATAAAATATTAATATCGCTAAATGAATCGCGTCCAATTTCTTTTGCATTTTCTGGGAATGTTAAATTCAATTTTCTACAATGATAAAAAGCGTAGTCATCAATTGTTATTAAATTTTTAAATAAATCAGACTCATTAAAGTTAACACAAAAAGCAAATCCGTTAATGCCAACTTTTTTTAAAGCAATATTATTAATAATCAATTTCTTTAACGATATACAACCCGTAAAACAAAAATCAGGTATTGTTTCTAAATGGCTATCAATTTGAATAGTTTCTAATGAAATGCATCTAAAAAACGCTCCTTCATCAATTCGTTCTATAGTATCTGGAACTATTATTTCTTTAATTCTTGAATAATTAATATCGTCATAATCAGTTGATTTTAGATAATCTTTATCACTACTAACTTGTTCTTCATACCTACTATTCCCATACTCAATATCTTTTGGTGAAAAAGCATATGTCCCAATCGCCGTAACTGGAAAAGAACTAATAGATGATGGTACATTTATCGCAGTTTGGCTACCAAAGAAATCCGCAATAGTAACCGTTTCATCATTTAAAACGGCATATAAATATCCATCTATATTTGTTCCAAATTCTTTTACATTCCATATAATTTGATAATAATAAAAGCGATCATATCCAGAACAATCATTTTTTGTTTTTGGAAAATCTTTATAATAATAATTATCAGTTTCACAAAAAACATGTTTAACCTTATTAAATGAACTTATAAAATTATAACAATTTTCACTAGAAAATTTTATATTTCGATAATATGTTTTATCATCTACATATTCTTTTTTTAAGCCAATTTCTTTAATTGTTTTTGGAATATAAATAACGTCTATATCTATTCCTGATAAAGCACAAAATCCAATATTTCTTACTTTATTACCTTCTACTTCACTAGGTATAATTACTTCTTTGCTATATTTATACATTCCAACTAAATGGCAATAAATATTATCCTTATTATTTTCCCAATGATGACATTTAGCATAAATTAAACCATCATTATAGAACATATAATCTTCGCAATTCCAAATAGTGTAGCAAGTATTTGTTAAATATGGTTCTTCCAAATAGTAATGAACTGTTTGATAATCCCATTTCTTATCCCATGTTGATGGCCTGCTTTTAAAACTTGT
>CALBGF010000088.1 GCA_937893635.1 uncultured Mollicutes bacterium
GTTAAATCATTTTCACTTACTACACTATTAAAATTCTTAATAATTGTTTCATTCATTTCTTCTACGGTCTGAAATCCACGAGGCTCATAAATGAAGTCTTTATTATGTGAAAAATGTCAGTGAAAATCTGACGTTAACCAGATTTTATTCAATATTATCATCTCCTTTTTGGGGTTGTAATTGCTTCTACTATATTCATACCCTATTTCATTCGTCTATATACTGAATTTGCAGAAATATCATAAATTTTACACCATTCTTTTATATTATGCCGCTCTCCATTGATAAGGGGGTTAGTTTGATTAAATTCTTCAATTTTTTCTTCTAAAGTTGGTGTATTAGGTATTTCTATAATATTACCTTCATCATCTATTTTTCTAAAAATTAAATTATGAATAATTGAATAGCGTTGATTTCCAGAAATGCATTTATGAATACGAGCTCTATCAATTCCTATTTTTTTACTTGCTTCAGAAACAGAAGTATAATAATTTTCTTCTAATGTAATGACATTAAAACTATAAACAGCCGTTCGACGCTTTCTTGTCTGATAAATGACATCCTAAACTTTTCCATCTTTATCTATGTCTTTAAATATATCACCATTATAACTACGTATTTTTCCCTTGCAAACATTGCGAATAGAACTAGCATTTTTTTCACCATCATATCCATTTTTTCTAGCGGCATCATGATAAGAGTGATATAATTCTATAATATTATTGTTTTTATCTACTTTAGCGCATTTCTATGAACGTTTTTCATTACTTTTCTAAAGATTTTCTTTTCCCATTTGTTGAGGATGTGTTTCATATGTCTAATTATATCCATAATTACAACTATCATAAAAATAAATCATATCTTTTTCATAATTTCTCATATCTTCAACAGAAAGAAAATCATCATTGAGAATTTCAAAAGAAAAATTTTCTAAACCATATTTACGAAAGGCAGCATATAAAGGATAATTATACTAAGCAGAATTTTTATTAAAAGCCACAGTTTTATGTTGTTTCCATCTTTTCTCTACTTTAATACTTGATCCTATATAACATTTATTATTAATTAAATTAGTAATTTTATAAACAGTATACATTTATATAATCCCTCCCTTCGTATTATTTTTATTTTTCTTCTTTGTATATTTATTACTTTTGACCTACATTTTTATTGAAATGCAAATCTAAAGTAATACATTAAATTAACCTCACTTCTTTATATTTATATTTAGTATCTTTGCGCGGGTCTTGAATCGAGTTATACATTCTAATAATTGTCGATTCTGGTACAACTGCAATTTCCTCACGTTTTTTATTACGTTCAAGCGCAAGTTTTAATGGAGTATTTTTCCAATAAACTTTAATATTTACATCTTTTAAGTTTAATTTATCTAATACTTTACAGCGTCCTTTTTCGGTTAATTGAGTTGCATCTGCATAAACTCTATTTATTTTTGGATTATTTAAGGCATTTTGAATTTGATTAACATATTCATTAAATACTTCATTTTCTTTAGAAAAATAATTTTCTTTGCTATCAATCATAGAAAATCTAATTTTATCTCTTGAAACAATAACTTCTCCCATCGAACTAGATACTACTGCATTAAGATAAGTAGATTTGCCCGAGCCAGGAATTCCCATCATTAAAATTAAATCTTTCATTAAAATACCTCCTTTGCGCATTCTTCAATAGATTTTTTAGCAGCTTCTATAAATTCTCCATTTTCAAATTTTATCTTAAATTTTATTACATCTTCTGGAGTTGGACATTCATAATGATTACAAACTTTTCTACAATGTATACAATATAATTTTTTTAAATGACCTGCTTTATGTTGATGCCCTTTTTTGCGAGCTAAATTTATTCCTTTATTACCGCAATTAATGCAGTAAAATTCATTAATTACTACCGGCATCTTTAAATACCTCCGCTAATTCTAATGTATCTAAATCTAATAAACCAATTTTATGAGATAATACGCTTCCTCCGTCAATACAAATTTTATGCCCTTCGCAATATTTACACATTACATCGTTATAAGAATGATAATCATAATCATTACCAGTAAACATTTTAAGATTAAATAATTCTTCTTGAATATACATTTCTGGCGTATGCCCATGAATTACGTAATCAATCCCTTCTTCTTCAAACCAACGAGTATAAATATGGTCTCTGTCCCAAAGCAAGTCTCGCTCTTCAACACCTGGAGCGATTCCCGCATGACTTAAATGGATATTTTTATACATTATTTCTTTTGGTGCTAAATCTAATTTTTGAAGAATATCGTGTAAATCTATATCATTTTTACAAGCATTATAAGTTGGTTCACCACCATTTAAAAACCATAAACGTTTATCATATGGACTTTCAGTTTTGAAATAATGCAACATCATATCTTCGTGATTACCTAGCAAAAAGATGCATTTTTTATCTTCTAATACTTCTTTTAGAATTTGATAACCATCTAAACCACGATCAATACAATCTCCTAATACATAACATGTATCATCTTCTTTAAGATAATTTTGAATTTGTTTCCATAGATTATATTGTCCATGAACATCTGAAAAACAATATGTACTCATAAATATCAGCTCCAATCTTTTACTTTTATTTTTCTTTATAATATATTATAACATATTTTTTCAAAAAAATAAAAGGGAGATTCATCTATCTCCCTTATGCTAATTTCCAATCAATAATTGGGTATTCTTTTAATTGTTCTTCTGCAATTAAATCTTCTAATTCATCAAGATCTTTAGCTTCAGTTTTAATTCCTAAATCTTCGGCCCATTGAGTGTAAGCATCGTCAAGAGAATCATAATAATATGACCAATTATCTACTTCACCAGTTTGTAAAGCTAAAAAGGAATTAGCTTGAATAATTAATGTTTTTAATTGTTTTTCATTTAATGCGTATATTTTCATGCAAATTTCCTTAACTTTCTTTCCCATTTCTTAATAAGTTTTTCATTTTCAATAGGATTTACTCTAAGACGAGCAAGACGAGCTGTAATAGATTCTTTGGTTAAAATTTTCATATTATTTATTCCTTTCTGTCATTAATGTTTTAAAAGATAAGTTCTTGAAACGTTTTTAAAGCTAAAAGTTGGATCAGTAGTTTTGTAATATACAAAACCTTCTCTCGCACAATCAGTTTTACCTTCGCAAACTGAAGCATCATAAAAACCATCAGCTTGAAGCTTAAAAGTTTCCATGTCATTTGGAAGAATAAAGTTAGTATCAGTAATTGGTACTACTTCCATTCCTCTCTTTTCCCATTCTTCCTTAGCAGTAATTAAATCTAAACGACCGTTAATGCTGTCAGTCCAATGAAAACAAAAGAGATGAGTTTCAGTAAGCTTATGCGGATTTTTTTGGATACCCGGCGCACAAATTTCACCTTGCCAGCAAATCCATTTTGCCGTTGGATTTTCTTTTAACCATTGTTTCATCTTATTTTCAATATCATACTTCTTAGCTACTTCCCAATAATAGTTATCGGCCCCATAGAAGCATTCTTGTCTTTCGTGCAACATACGCACATTCCTAGAACAAACATAAAATTCATATTTGCCAAATTTTTTTCGTTCAAGGATGAACGTACCTGACGACCCGTCGCACTTTTGAGAGACGATATAAGGAGTCTTATCATTGAGCACAAACGGCATGCATTCAACCCTTTCTTGGTCAGTCTTTGATACGCCGGGGAACTGACCGACGGGCCAACCCTTCTTATTATCTTTCTTCTTGCCGAACAAAGTAAACATAATCTTTCTGCCAACGGCATATCTCATAATTTTTTTAACCCATGGCTTTCTAAAAAACTTTTTATGTCTATCCATCATAGAACGATATGGGTCAAAGTTTGCTTTTCTTTGATTATCTTCTACTTCGTAATATTTAACTCCAAGTTTCTTAGTTAAATCAGTGTGAATTTCATAGTCTTCTTCTTTTAGCCCTAGATCCACAAAAGCAAGAATTAAACCTTGAGAGAAAAATAATCCTTTTCCGCCAAAAGTATAACGCTGAGTTTTAACTTTATACTTATATTTACTCATAAAAGTAAAAGCTTCATTATCGGCTGGCACAAGCGAATCAACTTCAAAATAAACCACTTTTTGCCCTTTTTGAAATTGCCCTTTCTTGACCATGACCTTCCAACCACCGATGACTGCGCACTCGCAATTATCAGAGCCAACGATTGGAATAATATCATCAATTACTACTGGGTAACAAAGCATTCTTTGTCCATCTTTACCTACCATTATTTTTTCACTTCCTTTCTTAAGGCTTCTATCGCGAATAATAAAGCCTCATTTTCTTCTAATACAAATTTATCAAAGTCACTTTGAGGTTCTTCAATTAATTTTTGGTTAAGTAAATATCTACCTTTTAATATTTCTAATGCTTTTTCATTATCCATATTTTTACTCCCATTTAGCTAATTTACCAATAGAAATAGAAATTTTAAATAAATTGATAAATAAATAAGTCTCTCTCGAATTATGTGACAAACAAATACCAAAATTCCACATTTGGTTCCACATTTTATCTATTCGTATTCCAAAATATGTTTTACAATTAGTTGGCATTATAACATAACCTCCATAATTTCACTTTCAATAGTAGTTGTAATTTCATCTGCAATATCAGAATCTAAACACCTTAAAACTTTATTAATAATTTTTAATTCGCCTTGCGCGATTGCTTTTTCTGTAAGGCAATCATATAGTCCAGATTCCTTTCGTTCTTTAATTGTAGTTAATTCAATTAATAAAGTATCTTTTAAGTCACTTATAATATCAACTAATTCATTGTATAATCTTTATATTCATTCGACATTATTCTACACTCCAATTAAACCCACAATATTTTGTTTTTTGAATAATGGCTTTCTTAAGGCGATTGCGCATTCTATTTTTAATTTTATCGTCATGACGATATTCTTCTGGTATATTAGCCATACAAAAAGTTAATACTTCATCAACTGTTTTATATTTTACAATTTCTTTTTTCTTTTTATGTTTTCTTACAATGATTTTATGATCAAAAGTAAAATCAACTGGACCAATAGATTCTTTTCCATCAATATTTTCAAAAATTGATTTCAATAATTTAGCATCATCTAGTGCGTTATGAGTTTGTTCTTCTGGCTCAGTTTTAAAATAATTAGCTGCCGCAATTAAAGAAATTGGTTGATTAATTGAAAAGAATTTTTGAACTTCTTTATCATAATTTGCGCATCTAGTCATTACCGCAGAAAATTGTTCATAATTAACACTATTTTGAATATTTTTTAAAGTTGCTTTAATAAATTTTGTATCTTCTGAACCATAATGATAAAATTTTGTATCGTTCCAATTAAAATAATCTTTTTTATTAGTTGCCATAAGCCAAGAGAAAAAAGAAACTAAAACTGTATCAATTAATTTAGCTTTATCAATCTGTTCTTGTCTTAAATGAGTAATTTTCTTTACATAATTATCTAAAGGGGTGGAACAATTTACTAAACTATAAAACTCTTCTCCATTCTCACTTACGCAACCAATACTAATAATTTCACCAGAAGGACTATTAGCTTCAAAGTCAATAAAATAATTCATATTGCCACCCCATTTAATTTAACCATACAAGAACTACAAAAGATACAAGAATTAGTACCCACAGGATAAAACATACTAATTCAAAAGTTCCACGAGCAATTTTAGAAATTCTCCACCAAGTTTGCGGGTCATTAAAAATCCAATAGCAAAAAGCTAAAAAGATAAAACAGAAAAGTGTAATTAAAGTCTTAATCATTTTTATTCTTCTCCTTTTTTAACAACAAATAATAATCATGGAAAAGCATATGGATTTTCCCGCCGAGCCATTCGTCGGAGTGATAATGGCCACATAGCCATTCGCCCTGTTCCGCCATATGCACTTGTTGATAAATTTCTTCCAAAAATAATTCAGTAGTTTTATCAACTTTACTTTGGTCAATATTATTTAAGAATAAATGAGTAGGTTCATGCGAAATAGGGCAAGTGTGCGAAAATATATAATTGAATGTAGGATTCTCTTTGACGATTTTTCGCACATATTCCTTTTCCTCTTCTGTTGGCTGTTCATCTGCGAACCATTTATACCCCATCATTAAACGGTATTCTTTATCAACTGAATAAGCACCAGAGATAGCTAAACATCTTAATCCATTAAGATTAAATACATCACAATTAATATAATAAATATTTGGATAATCTTGTTCATAATAAACTTCACATTTAAATCTTTTATCATAACATTTGCGCATTGTCGATATACTCTCTGGACGAGCCTCATGATTGCCGCGAAGCATTAAAAATGTAATTGGCATCTTAGAAAGAAATCTTTTTCTTTCCTCATCATATACATTTAAATTATAATTTAAACCCACATCACCTAAGCAAATAAGTAAATCATCTGTTGTTGTATGTTTCTCATCGCAAAAATCTTTAAGCCCTCTAAATTGACCGTGATAGTCACCTTTAACGAACGCTCTGTTCCACTTCATTTTAAACACCCTCTTCTTTTATACTCTTCTTCAATAGTTCCGATTTCTTTGCATTTAGTTACTTTTTTACACCATGGACAATAAAGATTTTTTCTATGTCCTTTTTCTCTAAAATACCCTATCCGTCTAGGAATATCATATATTTTTCTATGACACTCTGGGCAATAAAATTCATGAGTTTCAAAATTTCGCCGATATTTCATATTAATCACCCTTTTATCTTTTATATAATATATTATATCATATTTTTTTAAAAAAATAAAGGAGAGATTTGTTTATCTCCCCTGTTGTAATTCATACACGAGAGCTTTACGAATAATATCATATTGAATTTCATCTAATAATTCAAATGTTTTTTGATTCTTATAAGCCTCTCTGTTACTATTGAAAGTACAAAATTTATCAGCTAAAGTTTCAATATGGGTTAGTGTACGTACAGCAACTGCTTTAGCTTCTTCCAATGAAAGTACATGCTGTTTTAACATAATTAACCTTTCTCGTTGTTCACTTTTAAGGCAATTTTTATATGGTACTCCATCAAGATATTTTTTAAGTAATTCTTCGATTCTTACCATATGAGAAAGTTGTTTGCCATCATATCCATGCTCAGCAATAATTTGTGCTTTTGCAGGATAAGGATGTTGTAAAGCATGATATTTTTCATATGCCATGCCTTTTATGCACTTAACGGCTTGATAAGTATCCATTCGTGCAATCTCTTCAGCAGAATCGCGCAAAGTTTGAATTTCATTTTTATATAAATCATTAATCCAAAAGTAATCAGTAAAAAGGATTTCAACGAAATTAATGTTTTGTTTGCGGAAACAGTTAAACATAGGCGCTACAGACTTGACATCAATATGTTCATTATTGGCGCGCACATGAGTGTAACTCTTCATCTTTTGGTTTTTTACGATAGACATAAGAGTAGGTGTTACAATTGCCTTTGTGTCTACATCAGATCCTTCATATTGAAGGTTATAATTTTGGGAGCCTTGTAGCGCCACATAGGCAACTGTTTCGGCAGGCTCAATGGTTAGTATTTCTTTTATATGTTCGGTAAATCTTAAATTCATATTATCACTTCCTCTTTTTTATTTTCTTTATAATATATTATATCATATTTTTTATAAAAAATAAAATAAGGGTGAGATTACCCTCACCCTTTAATACTTTTTACCTTTTCAAGACGCATAATGTGGAATCGAACCACAAAAACATTTTTGTAGAATATTTTTTCGACCAGAAAATTAAAAATTGCTGTTTATGCGTCTTTCGGTTTTTCGACCGCACCAATATTTTTTAATTAAAAAATATAAAATACAAGATACAAAAACGTAATATTAAATATAATAATTGCTGTATGTATCTTAATGTTGGTTGCAGAGGCGGGATTCGAACCACGCATAACTCAGGATATGAACCTGATGAGACAGCCACTTCTCTACTCTGCATCATCAATAACAAGACGATAAAAGTTTTCTCTTGTAGAATTATTATAAACTTACTTTTAACTTTGCTGTAATCGTCTTTCAATAAACAAAAAGGAAATGAAAAACAGATGAACTATCTGTTCTAATTGTCTAAATTAGTAAAAACAGAACTACCACGAGAAGGTTTTAGACTTAGTTCCGCGAGGGCGCTGGGAGTCGAACCCAGGTCATGACTTTTAGAGAGTCAGATCTTACCGTTAAATGACGCCCCAATATTAAACAAGACCTAAATAAAGAGAACTTTAGCACTAATTATTCGTTATCTCTATCAACTCATCATAATTAGTATTGCTTAAAACTTTTACATACTGGCTTGTAAAATTTTCCCAATTTCATCTATATGAAATATGTGCTGTATAGGTCTTTTAGGGTTCGCTTGCGCTCACCCTAAGCTCATTTCATCTGATTTGGTATTAAACTAGACTTCATTCCTTTGGCCTTGCGCTCTTCCAACTGAGCTACCGAATAAAAATATTATCCGAAGTGGGCTCGAACCACCGACATCAAGGTTTTAATATTATAACTTACTTATAAATAAATTAAAGTTATTTTGCTGTTAAAGTCTATAATTTATTATAACATATTTTTTTAAATTTTTCAAATATTAGCGTGACCCAGTAGCAACCACGTGGAGGTTTTTGAAAAATTGCTACCTGAAGGCGGTGGGCATCGAACCCACGTCCGCAACGAATACTTAATCACAAAAATTACTTACGCAATAGGCTATTTAGGTTATAGCCAACCAATACGAACTATAAAATGTAAAGGTTATCATCAACCACCACTTAGTTTACCAATAGAAACTAAGAAAGATGAGAAATTACGCTGCCATTAAGACAGGTCTATAATTATTTTTTGCGTTTATATTTAAAATTAATTCGTAAGGTGAATTACACCTGCGATTTTGTGTTGTTCTCCGCCCCGTCGAAACCATTACGCCCCCTTACACCGAAGACCTTATGCGGTCTTCTTATGACGGATATAAAAGTATCCGCATCTTTTATCAGAACCATCTTTATTTTTAATAACGTTGCCGTCCTTGTCTTTTGCGGCACCATCACAAACATAAACATTATCGCCGGTTTTACGCATCACAGAACCACACTTTCGGCAAATAACATCTTTTTCAGCTCTTGCTTCTACTGGTTTTAAACCAGCTTCATTTCTTAATGCTTCTAAACTATTTAATTTTTTCATATACTTCATTTCCTTTCGCTTTCTCGCTCCGCTCAAAAGCGGAACTTTAATTTTTAATTATGATTTATTATATCATAATTTTTTTAATTTTTCAATGGTGCGCCCTCATAGAGTCGAACTATGTGTACACGCTTATAAGACGCGCCCTCAAAACCGTCGAGGACAAGGCGCATAAATACCCAGATTTCGTACTGGGACTACTTTATATTAGTATTGATTTTCGTATGGAACTAAGCCCTCAACTTAATATAAAGCTAACCTGTTCATCTCGAGTTCCAGGAACGGTTGTTCGTGACGCTTACCTTCGTCCAACAACTGTCGATGTCCTAGTGGTAAGATCAATCGACTGCTTGGAGCAGAATACGAGTGCTGACCTCGTGCCCTCAGCTTGGAAGACTGAGATACTACCGTTATACTAATTCTGCATATGGAAGAGAGTCAGGGAATCGAACCCTGTAAGCTGTTACGCCACCCAAGATTTCAAATCTTGTTCCTAACCATTCGGGTACTCTCCATATTAAGTGAGTTAATTATTAACTCACTAAGAATAAAAGTCTTGCCGATTTGAGCTAAGAAGAAGCTTGGCAAGTTCGGTAAATAAACTAGACTCTGGTATACAATTTAAAAGATTGTGCCTAAAATTGCTGAACGAGTCTTTAATGGAGTTAACAGAGAGAATCGAACTCTCAACCTGCGCTTTACAAGAGCGCTGCGCTGCCAATTGCGCCATGTTAGCATATCTGTGGTGCGGCGAGCGGGATTCGAACCCGCACGAGCTGGCGCTCATCGGTTTTTAAGACCGAATTGTCTACCCGATTCCAACACCGCCGCTTAAAAGTTACTAGGCACTAAGAATATATACTGTGGTCTTATCCGCTTGACTATTTGCGCCGGACGCGCAAAAGGAGATTCGAACTCCTGTTAACAGTTAGGATCTGTTAAAATTGCTGTTTGTGCCTATGAGGTTCGCTTATGCTCACCTCATATATTCAGTTCTGTGTGGCCGAAGAGAGAGGACTTGAACCTCCACGCCGTTGCCGACTACTGACGGTTTAGCAAACCGCTGCCTTACCATTAGGCTTACTCTTCGATAAAACAAGACATTATTTTCTTTTTATTTTCGCCTTATTAAGAAAAAGATTGCTGTAAATGTCTTTTTTTGCTGTTCGCTTCGCTCACAACAAAGGTGTTGGTACAAGAGGAGAGAATCGAACTCCCAACAAATGGTCCCAAACCACTTATGTTTCCACTACACTACTCCCATATAAAACGAGATACTATTTAAATCAATTCCCAAAATCGACGCTATTAAGCAAATAATCGCTATTAGTATCTCTAATAATCTACTTGGCAAGGGGCCCGGGTAACGCTCCCGGTAGTAATTGGGTCAAAGCCAATTGTGTTTACTTATTCACCAGCCCCCTATATCTGCAACAAATTTATTATTCTGTGTTGTTGCCACACAGACATCCGGTTTTTGCGATTCTTGGATAAACCCTTGCTTAACCTCACCAGCAAGTTTTACAACTCCATCTGCTGTTGGTAAAAAGTATTTTTAACTTTTTACATATATATTATATCATAAATTTTTTATTTTTTCAAATATATTCAAATTTATCAAACATAGGAGCAAAAGTTTTCACATGGTTATGAGTTAAAACCCCCATTAATTTTTCATTGCCATTTTCTTCTTTAATAAAAATTCTCGCAGTATCAGTTGTTATAGCTTGTCGTCCCTTTGGTGCAGTCATTAATTTAGCACAATGTTCAATTCGTTTCATATTAACAGTATTGAGTTCACATCTACCTCTACTACCTACTACAATAAAAATAGGTTTACCATTTTTGAATTTCGGTTTAGTGTCGGCAATCTTACCACACCATTTAATATGGTATTCTTCATGAATATCCTGAATTATGAGATGCGTTTTAACCGCTACTTCTGTCATAAAAATCTCCTTTATTTAAAAGAATTAAAGAAATTCATAATATCATTATTTACTTCTCTAGTTTCAATATTTTTACTTCGAGGAGCGTCTTTTGATTGATGACTTGGATGTTGTTCTTTCCAACAAGCTAAAAAATGTTTAACTAATTTTTTTTCTTCATTAAATTGTTTCCTACAAGTTGGACAAATGTACATTTTTGAAAACTTCCTTTACTTTTTTAAAAAAATCATCTTTCAGTCATTTTCTACGGCTCCCTACTTCATTATTGCCGGAATTTCTTGTTTTTCATAAATCAAATTAATCAAACCAAAAGGTATTGTTGTATTTGCGGTTTCGACAATGACCGTCCCGCAAGCCAGGTGCGTCTGGCAATGACAGCGAAAATGTTTACAAACATCAACTCACATTTTCTAAGACTTGGAACTTCAGTTAGCTTCGCCAATGATGTTTTCGACGAATACTATCCAGGCACACCACGTGGAGGTATTCCTTTACGATGCCCGTATGGAGAGTGGTAAGCTCTCCAAAGTATTGGTATTGATATTGTGTTATAAATGTGTCAGCATGGTTCTTCCTGCTTAAAACATTTTTTACATATTTATTATAACATATTTTTTTAAATTTTTCAATTTACGCAATATTTTTCACGAAAATAATTATGTCCTTCATAACAAAGAATCTTATCAAGTTCCTCTGTAGATTTTTTTACATCATCACGAATTTGTACAACATAACCATCAATATTTTCACGAATAGCGTTTTCTAAAGCTTCACAATATTCTTCTTCAGAATTATAATCTTCTCTGTCAGCCAGGCTATCATAAATATCTCCATAAGATTCCATAAGTCGTTCAGACATTTCAGGAACATATTCTGAATAAATAAAATCCTCAGTCCAATCATCTGGAACTTCTATGACGGTATAATCTTCAATTCCATGAAAACCACCAAAATAGCCTTCACACGCATAAACTAACCATTTCTTCATTTTTCTTTTTCCTTTTTATTTATATTTTTTTATATTAATATTATATAAAAAATTTTATTATTTTTCAAATATTAGAAAAAAGGATTAAAATTATAGTCAGAAGATTTTGGGCATAAAACTCTATAAGAAAAAATTCTTTTTTCTATATCAGTTAAATTATTATAAATCTCTTCATCTTTTTCATTATTTTCTATATTTTCACAATTCATTTCCCACATTTTATATTTTTTATCTAAATGTGGTTGATTCCAACTATTATTATTAGTATTATTATCTCCTATAATTAAATAACATAATTTTATTATTTCTTCCCATATATCTTTATCATTTTCATTTTGAGATAATAATAGTAAAAATGTTTTTAATAACAACTAATTTTTTTCTAGTAAAGTTAAAGAATTATTTGTGATATTTTCACGCAAACTTCTTAAAAAATTTTCTTTTTCATTCATATAAATCATACCCCAATTCTTTAGATTTTTTTATAAAAAAATCTTTTGCTTTTCCAGTAATAAATTTTTTATCAATAGCATTTTGTAATATATTATAATCATTATATAATTTAATTAAATGATCAAGTTTTTTACGGAATAAATTACATACTGAAGGAATTGGTAAAAATAATTCTCCTGAATCTTCATATTGCGCTCCAGGACAACCTTTTATACATAAATTTTTGTATTCACAAATATTACAAACCGGTACATTTTGTATACTGGCAGTTTTTAATGTATAATAAGTACTAAAATTATTAACTTTTATATCAATAATTTTACTATTATCATTGCTTAAAATAAAATATGCTCCTGTAAATAATGGATAAGCGGTGCGATGACAAGGTACAAAAGACATATTAATACAATTAATATGTATTTCTGATTGTAGTCCGCAAGAATAACTTTCTATTTGTTTCATACTATCTTCAAAATAATTTAATGATAAATGATCATATCCAGTTGTTCGTGGTAAATTATGTTGTTGAGCAAGGTCTGAAGCAAAAAAATGCTCTGTCAACATTTCAATATTACTTCCACATATCTCATATCTTTTTTCCATGGCATAAGTTAAAAAATCTAAATAAGCTTGAATAGATTCTTCAGTCCAACTTTTACCATTACGAACTTCTAAGAAAGAAGGAGCAAAATCACAATAACGATAATCTGTATCTTCTGGGGCAAATTCTTTCATCTTTCTTAGCCACCAGTCATAATTATCTTTTAAAAAGAAAACATTATGAGCCGAAGTCATTGGATGATATCCAGCATCCATACTAAAACAATATTTAAAAATTTGATCAAAATATGAATCATCCAATTCTATTCTTTCTCGTTCAAAAGTTCCATAAGGACCATCACTAGACCAAGAAAATGCTATTTTTAAATTATATTCTTTTAAAAAATAATCATGAAATTCTTTTACTTTTTTTGCTATTTCTGGCTTTTCAACGACAAAGCGCATATTACTAGGAATAATAATTGTAGAGCGAATTTTAAAAATATAATCATATTCTTTTTTAAATTGTTTTAAATAAGTTTCATATAAATTTAAAAAATCTATAAAAATTTCATCATAAAATAAATCTCCAGCAAATAATTCAATTTTATAAAAATAATTTCTTCTTTCAAAAAAAATCCAATCTAAAATTAATTGTATATGTTTTAATTGTTCTTCTTTAGAAAAATGATTATCAGGGTATAATTCATTTCCATGCTAATATATATAACAATATTCGCAAGTTTGATTACAATTTGGTCGAACAATTAATTCTAACCCATGTTTGTTAATGTTTAAAATTTTATCATTATTTGGTATAGGAAAAGCATCATTATCTAAATAATAATTAAATAATTCTTTTTCTTGTGTTGAATAATTATTATACATTTAATATATCCTCTATATCTTTATCTAATAAATCTAATACTCCATTACAAAATAATCGAATATCACTTGTATTTCGTGTAAAAGCTGAGCCTGATAAAACAACTAAATTATAATAACAAGTATTTATGTTAGTTAAATAAAAAGCATGCCGTTTTATTTTTTCAAAATCAGTTAAATAACTGCTAGAAACTTGACCTGTTTTTGCCATTATGTATATATAATTAGCTAAAGTAGACAACATAAATTGCCCAACGCCATTATGCATACTTTTTTCAACATAATTGATATAAATATCAATAATTTCATCAGAAGCAGTTAATGGATTAAACAAATGATTATGTTTATATTCAGAGATTCTCGCATAATTACGAATATTTTTTTCAACTTTATCTTCTTCAATACCAAAAATATCGTAAATAGCATTTTGGCAAGAAACAATTGTTCCATCATACATTACTTTAAGATCTCCGACCAAAGGAGCGCAAAAAGTACAAAAAGTATGTTCATTTGGATTTAAAATAAACTAATTAATAATATCTTTATCTGATCTAAACTTATCTAAAATAATTTCACTAACGCCACCAATAATATCTAATGAAATCGGACATTGATGTTCATTTATAAATGTTTGTTTAGAATTTTTTATATAATCTAATTTACGCATGATTTCAGCTAAAATAACACCATCTTCGGTAGTATATTCTCCGCCATTTTCATTCTATAAAGTCATTGTTCCGATTGAAACAAATTTATTCATAGATATAGAACGTAAATCATTTAAAAATATATCTATTTCATTTATATATTCTTCTAATTTATTGAAATCATTTAATTGTTTTGCTAAATAATTACTTAAAACCCCATGGAAGAATATATCAACTTTAATATTTTTGAATTGATATGAATTTAAAAAAAGTATTAAAGCACTAATATTTTCTTTTATAATATTACTATTAGCACCTCTAATTTCATTAGTACTTTTTTCTCCATCATAAGATACCTAAATATTTAAAACTAATTGTCGTTTACTATATTTATCTACTTGTTTAATAAAATAAATAATTGAATCAATATTCGCCATACCGTTAGTAGAGAAAAAAATTCTATCAAGATTAATAAAAGAATTTGCCCAATCTTCCCATTTATCAGCTAAATACATTAATGTCATTGTAGGCTCTTGTCCCCAAATTTCTATACTTTCAATATTTTTTATTGGCTAATCAAATTTATTTAAAATTGAAATAATATTATTTAGGTAAGATCCATCTTTTAAAGCTTCGATTGTGTTATTTAAAATTGTAGATACAGAATTATTTAAAGTTTTATCAATATTACAATATTTACACTATAAATTACATCCAATAGCTGATAATAAACTAATTTTGTGTATATCCATATTTATTTTTTGTTATCTCCTTACTGAATAATTTGAACTATTATATCCATAATTACCAGAATTCCATCCATAATTACCAGAATTCCATCCATAATTACCAGAGTTCCAACTATTATTGCTACTATTATAACTATAATTAGTAGCATTATAGCTATAATTTCCTGAGTTATAACTATAATTAGTAGATCTTGTGGTGCCTTGGTAATAAACACAACCAGGAGTGGACTAATATCCATAATTACTACTTAAACCGGTTGTATTAGAAGAACAAACACTCTAATTGCCAGGACATAGATCTATAACTCCACCAGTATATCCATGATTACTATTATTATAACTATAATTAGATCCATTATAACTACTACAACTATAGCTATAATTAGTAGAATTAGTTGGGGTATTTTTTATATTGTCAATAATTGTTGACATTTGATTAAAAGCTACTGGTTTAATTAATGCGCCTACTTCTGGTTCTGATATTAAAGTAGTCTGTGCTGTCTATGTAAGAGCAGAATTTGATGTCATTTCCTATATATACTATTTTAAATTAATAATATCCATTGGAACAATTTTTTCGTTATTGGATGGTGTTATAGTAGAAAAACTAAAACGAGAACGCTCTGTATTTAATCTATCATAAAGTGCTGTGATGTCGGCCCAAGCCGCTTTCGCATTCTATTCTAAACTCATGATATAACCACTCGTGTTTCAAAAATATTCTGTACATCACTTAAACTTACAGAAGCATCTTCATAAGATTCAAATTCTAAACTAATATTATGGATTTCTTCAAAACAATATAACAATGATTCATGATTATCATCAGAAATTAAATATATTTTTACCATACTAATATTTTCGTGATTTAATAAATCATAAAGATCAACCAATGAATTGTTCATATTATAACTTGAAGGATGAACTAGACGAAATGAGAATGAAGTATCAATATTTACTTGATTATCTTTTCTTACTGTAAAAAGAATTTTTTCCTTTCCAGTTTTTGTTGAAAAGTTTTTTTCAACACCATTTTCTATATAATTAATTTTATAATAACTCATTTATATTCCTCCCATAATTTATTAATAAAAAGTTTTCCAAACTTTGTTGTGCTCCACATTTCTAAAGCACAATTTTCACATACTTCATAAGAATAATGATATTTTTTTAAAGATTTATTATATTTATTACATTTTTCCTTAGTAAAATATTTACATTGTTTTTCATCACATAAAATATGACCATTTAAATCTTGTAAAAAAATCTCATTATCTTCTTCAAAACGAATAGATAAATTTTCTTGAAATAAAATTTTTTGTTCTCGCATATAATCTAAAGTTCTATAATATATATCTTTTATAGGAAAATGAAAGTTAAAATAATGTTCTTTATCATAATAAACAATAATCGTATTTATATCATAATTTTTTAAATCTTTTATTTTTTCATATATATTATTTAATGTATATTCGTCAGAATTTTGAATAGTATGTACTATTGAAATTTCTTTTACTTTTCCTGTCCCAAAAACAATATCAGAATATAAATTATCTTCAATGTTTAAACAAAAAATTTCTTTTTCGCCTGATTTAAATATAAGTTCCATTTTACACTCCTAAATTTAACAATATATTTTTAAATAATCCCAATTGATATTCAGGTTTTACCATATATGGAATTATATTTGACATTAAAATATATAAATTTCCTCGTCCAGTTAATTTACAGTTAAAAAATCCTTTAGGAACATAATCTTTTATAAAAGTTTCATAAGAAATTAAAAAACGATTTTGGTTATGACTAGAATTTATAATATCATTACTATAATCATTAGTACATAAAATATTGGAATTATACGTAGGAAAAGCTGATCCCATATACAAAGAAGCTTTGGCAAATTCTTCATAATGTGTACATAATCTTGGACAATTTGAAGCACAACGGTCTGATCCTAAAATTTCTATATGATTTTTTTCTTCTTGATTAAATTGAGATAAAAATTTAAAATTATTCATATATCTTACAGGTAATACAATATTATTAAATTTTTTCAAAGCAGCTTTAAAATCATAATCTTCTTTTGTATTAACTACACTACGACTCATTGTAATATTAGGATAATATTTTCTAATATAATTTTCTAAAACTTCAGAAGAAACCAAAACTTCCGCTTGTTTTAAATAGCATTCTTCGATTAAATTTAATAAAAAATTACCATAACGATCATAACAATCTATTTCCGAAATTAAAGGATTAGTCATAGTAAATTGTATTAAAATATTATTATCAGCAAAAAAATCTAAATAATATTTAATTTCTGATATTTCATGTATTAAATCTCCAAAAAATGTTCCTCCTCCATTCCAAATACAATTTGGAAAATTTCCAAAAACAGCTTTTATTTTTGTATTAGGATAAAACATTTCTGGAAAATCTTTTTGATATTTTAAAAATAATTCATAAAATTTTCTACCAACAACAAAATCAGGACAATAATAGTTAATCATGAATCTCCTTTTCATATACATTTAATATATTTAATATTTTATATTCATATAAATACGATAATACTTTTAATTCTAAAGTTCCTAAAGTAAAAGTATTGGAATTAAAAAAAGTAAAATAATAATGTTTATTTTTTATGGCAGCATATAATATTTTTGCCAATCCATTAAAAAATTCTTCATTTTTTCTTTCTTTAAATTTATTTTCAATTTTTGCTAATAAAACAATCTTAAAGCTCAAATATAATTCATTAGTATAATTATTATTATTAATATAATCATTATATAGTTTTTCATTAAAATTTGGTTGATTAATAATTTTTAAATAATCAAAATAAATTTTCTATAAAATATCATTTTCTTCTAAAATAATATTTGGATATATAGCATTATTATGTAAATAATATGTAAAAAATAAATTTATACTTTCCAAAGAATTTATTGGTAATATTTC
>CALBGF010000089.1 GCA_937893635.1 uncultured Mollicutes bacterium
TAGTGGCGAAGGTATCCCTTTGGGCGAGAATAGCGAGCTGCCGGGCTTTTTTTTTACTCTTTGGATTACTTATTTGTTTTACATATTAGCCAATATGTGCTACAATATTGTGTCATAACTATTGAAAGGAAGGATTACTATGAATATTGATAAACAAACTCAATATGGTGGAATTAATATTTCTATTGAAGCTATTGGTACTGTCGCAGGTAATGCTGCAACGGAATGCTATGGTGTTTTGGGATTATCAGATAAAAAATCATCTCTTTCCTTAATTGATAGTTTACTTGTAAAAAAAGAATATTATAAAGGCGTTTGTCCGCACAAAATAAAGGATGGCTATGCGGTCGACTTATATATAGTAGTGGCTTATGGTGTCAAAATCACAGAAGTTGTCACTGAAGTCCAAAAAAGAGTCAAATATGTCCTTGAAAAGACTTTTGACGTCAAATTTAAAGCCATCAATGTTTATGTTCAAAGCATAAAAAGTATTTAATTTAAGGGGATTTTACGATGAAAGTTATCAATAGCGATACGCTAAAGCGAATGATAATTTCAGGCACTAATAATTTATACAATCATTATCCTGAAATAGACGCACTCAATGTGTTTCCTGTCCCTGATGGTGATACAGGAACTAATATGAATTTAACAATAGCCTCAGGTGCTAAAGAAGTTCAAAATAGAAATGACACTGATGTTTATTCTATAGCTAAAGCATTTTCTAAAGGCTTATTAATGGGCGCTAGAGGAAACTCTGGTGTTATCCTTTCTCAAATATTTAGAGGCTTTTCTCAAGCTTTAGAAGGAAAAGAAGTAATTACTGTAAAAGATTTATCTGATGCATTTATTAATGGTAAAGATGTGGCTTATAAGGCTGTTATGCGACCAGTAGAAGGTACAATTCTTACAGTTATTAGAGAATCAGCGCAAGCGTTACATGATAACATTGCTCGTGTTCCAACTATTGAAAAAGCTTTTGATGTTTTATTAAAAGAAGCTCACGAATCATTAGAAAGAACACCAGATTTATTACCAGTACTTAAAAAAGTTGGTGTTGTCGATTCTGGTGCAGCGGGATTAATAAAAATTTTAGAAGGTTTCCAATCTGCTGTTAAAGGCAAAATGATTGAAAAAGAAACAGTGTCTGCTTTAGAAAAAGAAGAACAAAAAATGGCTGGCGCTAAAATTGAAAATGATGAATTTGGCTATTGTACAGAATTTATCTTACGTCTTGCTAAGAGCGAAGATGAGCATAAAAAGAACTTCTCAGAAGCTAGATTTACTAACTGGCTTAATGCTCATGGTAATTCACTTGTTGTCGTTAGAGATGAAGATTTAATTAAAGTACATGTTCACACTTTAACACCGGGAAATATTCTTAATTTCGCTCAACAATATGGTGAGTTTGTTAAATTAAAAATTGAAAATATGACTGAACAACATACTAAATTAGGTGAAGCTGATTTAGTTAATGATGATAAAGATAAAAAGATTGAAGAAGAACAAAAAGAATACGCAATTATTGCAGTTGCGGCTGGTGAAGGCGTAGTTAATATGTTTAAAGATCTTCGCGTTGATTATATTGTAAGCGGTGGACAAACAATGAATCCTGCAACCGAAGATTTCGTTAATATTGTTCAAAATTGCAATGCTAAAAATATATTCATCTTACCAAATAACTCAAATATCATTTTAGCAGCTTCTCAAGCATGTGATGTTTGCGAAAACGCTAATGTGCGAGTAATCCCATCTAAATCAATTCCACAAGGTTTAGTAGCTTGTATGATGTTTAATCCAGAAGCAGACGCGGATGAGAATTATGAACAAATGTGCGAAGCATTAAGCAATGTTACAACAGGTCAAGTGACATTTGCAATTAAAGATACAGTTATAGATGGTGTTGAAATTAAAAAAGATGAATTTATGGGCATGAAAAATAAAGAGATTATTTGCTGTGTAAAAGATAAATTTGAAGCTGCTCATACATTATTAGATTCAATGCTTGATGAAATGTCTTCAATTGTTACTATTATTTATGGTGAAGATGTTAGTGATGAAGAAGCGAAGGCTTTCGTTGATGAAATTTCTTCACAACACGAAGATCTTGATATTGATATGAGAAAAGGTGGACAACCAGTTTACTCATTTATTATTGGTGTTGAATAGAAAAAAGGGATTTCTTCCCTTTTTTTCGGTTATATTGATTAAAAAATAAACTTAATTACCGGATTTTTCTAGTAACGCTACTATATAATTAGTGGAGGAAAAATTTATGAATTTTTCTAGCTCAGAACGTGTTAATTTAGCTTTAGATAAAATGGGCATAGTATCAGTAGAAACATTAATAGAACATTTACCGCGTTCTTATAATGATTTTCATCTTACTCATGAAACAAATTTAGAAAATAAAGAAAGAGTAGTTATTTTTGCTCGTCTTGTTTCTAATCCAACAATTATCAAAAAAGGCAAATTAACAATTATACGCTTTTCCGTTATTACTAAAAATAATAACTTTTTTCGCGTTGTTATATTTAATCGACCATATATTTATAAAATGCTTAATTTAGCTAATTATTATACAATTGTAGGTACTTTTGATAAAAGTAATATGACTATTAATGTCATGAATATTGTTAAAGGTGAAATACCAGAAAGTGAGAATTATAAAGCGATATATTCTTTACCTAGTGTGATTGAAAACTATCAATTCGCTAAAATGGTGCAAAAATATTTATTAAATGATAATTATAATATACCTAATATTATTCCTAATTATTTAATGGAAAAATATCATCTTGTATCAAGAAAAGAAGCTTTTAAATTAGTTCATGTACCTAAAAATGCTCAAGATGTGCATCAAGGATTGAGAACATTAAAATATGAAGAATGTTTATTATTTACATTACAAACGCAAATTATTAGAAAAGAAAATAAATCATTACAAAAGAATACTAAATTAGATATTGATACCCAAAAAATCAATGAATTTATCAAATCATTAGATTATAAATTAACCCATGATCAAGTAGTGGCGGTAAGAGAAATTATTTTAGATATGAAGGATAAATCATTAATGTATCGATTACTACAAGGAGATGTAGGCACTGGTAAGACTTTAGTGGCTAATATTGCTATTTATGGCGCATTTTTACGCCATGATCAAGCGGTTCTTATGGCGCCTACTGATGCGCTTGCTAGGCAGCATTTTGAAACTCTTACCAAGTTATTTGATGGAATATTAAAAGTCGATTTATTAGTGGGAGGAATGTCTGCTTCAGCAAAAAAAGAAGTAAAAGAGCGCATTGCTAATCATGAAGTTGATGTTATTGTTGGTACACATGCTGTCTTTTCAAAGGATGTTAATTATGCTTCTTTAGGTTTAGCGGTTATTGATGAACAACATAAATTTGGTGTAAACCAAAGAATGCTTTTAGCTTCTAAAGGTACAAACACAGATTTATTATTAATGTCTGCGACTCCAATTCCTCGTACTTTAGCCTTAACATTATATGGTGATTTAGATGTCTCTACTTTATCAGAATATCCAGTACTTAACCATCATATAGAAACAAAAGTTATTGAAGAAGATGAAGATGTTATTTTTAAATATGTTGATAAATCGTTGATGGAAAACAAAAAAGTATTTGTAGTTTGTCCATTAATTGAAGAAAAACTTGATAAATCATCTGTTGAAGGTGTCTATGAAAAGTATCGTGCTAAATATCATGATAAAGTCGGATTATTACATGGAAAAATGGATGATGAAGAGAAAGTAAGTGTTTTGGAGCAATTTAAAAATGGCAATATTCAAATATTAGTATCAACAACAGTAATTGAAGTAGGAATTGATATTAAAAATGCCAATTTAATGGTAATTTATGACGCTAACAACTTTGGATTAGCTTCTTTACATCAAATTAGAGGAAGGATTGGACGTGATGGTAGTCCTTCAACTTGTTTATTAGTGCATAAAGAACTAGAAGAGGAAGAAATAGAAAAATTAAAAATTTTAGAGCAAACACTTGATGGATTTAAAATTGCTGAAGCTGATCTTTCACTTCGTGGACCAGGTGATATGAATGGTTTAAAACAATCGGGTATGCCTAATTTTGCTTACGCCAATATTATTTCTGATTTCAAAATGTTCGAAATAGCAAGAAATGACGCTACTACGATTTTAAGTAATAGTAACAATCCGGAATTTAAAGATATTATTGAAAAATCAACGACATTAGCAAATAGTAATAAATTCCATAATGTTTAAGCATACAAAATATTTTGATATTATCTATTACTATTTTATGATAAAATAAATTTATAAAATAAATTTAGAAGGTGAAACTTATGATTAAAATGGTTATAGATACTATGGGAAGCGATAAAGGAAGTAAAGCCACTGTCGCAGGAATTATAAAATTTTTAGAAACACATAAAGATGTTGAAATTATAGCAGTTGGAAAAATTGAAGAATTAGAAGAGCTTAAAAAATATGAAAATGTTACTCTTGTTGATGCCCGTGACATTGTTCCAATGGAAGCAGGAGCATTAGAAGTAATGAGAATGCGTGGATCTTCAATGATGATTGCAATTAATAAATTTTTAGAAGTAAAAGCTGACGCTATTGTATCCGCGGGCTCTACTGGAGGATTTTTATCTGCAACAACACTCAAATTAAAACTTATTGAAGGCGTTGAACGCGCAGCGTTAGTATCTCCTTTCCCAACTTTAAAACAAGGTAAATATGTAACAATTTTAGATATTGGAGCAAGTAATGAAAACACCCCAGAACAATTAGTGCAATTTGCTCATATGGGTAAAATTTACGCTAATAAAATTTTTCATATTGAACAACCTAAGGTTTATTTATTAAGTAATGGTGCCGAAGATGAAAAAGGTAGTCCAGTTGTTAAAGAAGCTCATAAATTATTAAGAGCGTCTAATATGGAAGGATTTCAAGGCAACATAGAAGCAAGATATGCATTAACAGGCGATGCTGATGTTATTGTTACAGGTGGATTTGATGGAAATGTTTTCTTAAAGGCAGTAGAAGGTACTGCTTCAATGATGAATACCTTAATTAAGAAAGCATTTAAGAAAAACATATTCACAAAAATTGGTTATTTATTTGCCAAAAGTGGATTTGATGATTTTAAGAAAACAATGGATTATAAATCAACAGGTGGAGCAATGCTATTAGGTGTTAATGGCGTTGTTGTAAAAGCACATGGATCAAGTGATAGTTATGGCTTCTCTTGCGCTATGAACGTTGCTTATAATATGGCTAGTGTTCACATTGTTGATTTAATGAAAGAGGGTATCAAAGAAGATGCATAAAAATATTAATGAACTATTAGAATCACTTAATTTAGAAGTTAATAGTAGTGAATTATATGAATTAGCCTTTACTCATTCTTCTTTTAACATTGATGCTAAAACATCGCATCATGACTATGAGCGCCTTGAGTTTGTTGGTGACAGCGTTATTAACTTTGTTGTGGCTGATTTAGCCTATTCTAAGCATCAAGAAATGTCTCAAGGTGATTTATCTAAACTTCGTGCTTTTATCGTTCAAAGTAGTTCTTTAGCGGAAAAAGCTAAGAAATATAATTTCAATGAATATATTAGATTAGGTCATAGTTTACCAGAAAACACTCGTAATGCCCAACGTATACTTGAAGATGTATTTGAAGCATTTATCGGCGCAATGTATTATGATAAAGGAATTGATTTTACATATAATTTTGTAAAAGAGCTTTTTAAAGACGATGTTGATCATTTTAATAAAAATCAATTAAAAGATTATAAATCCGAACTTCAAGAAGAAATGCAAGCAGAACATCGTGAATCGGTTAAATATAAACTTGTTGAAGAATTAGGATTACCGCATGACCGTACATTTGTTGTAGAAGTTTTATATGAAGATACTGTTCTTGGAAGAGGACAAGGTAAAACTAAAAAAGCCGCTGAACAAATGGCGGCGTTAGATGCATTAAGAAAGAAGGCGAAATAATGGGACTTTTTTCGTATTTAAAAGAAAAAATATTAGGAAAATCGACAAAACAAAAAGATAAATATGTTGTTGGTTTAGATAAGTCTCGCAAGAACTTTGCGGATCGTTTAAAATCTTTATCTGCCCGCTATAAAAGTGTTAACGAGGAATATTTTGATGAATTAGAAGAAATATTAATTGAAGCAGATGTTGGTGTAAATTTAGCTTTAGATATTATTGAAGCCACAAAAAATGAATCACGTGAACAAGGGATTACAGAACCAACAAAAATCAATGAATTATTAGTGGATAAAATGTTTGTTAGTTATGTTAATCAAGGTCAAGATATTGTTAATGAAATCCAATTTGAAAAAGGAACACCAACTGTTTTATTAGTTGTTGGCGTTAATGGAGTTGGGAAAACTACAACAATTGCGAAGCTTGCTAAACGCTATATTGATAAAGGTAAAAAAGTTACATTAGTAGCCGCGGATACTTTTAGAGCAGGAGCAATCGAACAACTTTCAGTATGGGCAGATCGTTTAAAATGTCCAATTTGTGTTGGTAAAGAAAATGCTGATCCAGCTTCTGTGGCTTTTGAAGGTGTGCGTTTAGGTAAAAATAATAATTCAGATTTAATTATTGTTGATACTGCTGGCCGATTACAAAATAAAGCAAATCTAATGGCAGAATTAGCGAAAATTCGTCGTGTAATCGGAAAAGAAATTGAAGGAGCACCACAAGAAGTATTTTTAATTATTGATGCCACAACTGGACAAAATGGTGTTATTCAAGCTAAAGCATTTGGAGAAGTTACTAAACTTACCGGTGTTGTTATTACTAAGATGGATGGAACTTCTAAAGGTGGCATTATTCTTGCTATTCGAGATGAATTAGGTGTTCCAGTAAGATTTATTGGTTTAGGTGAACAAATGGATGATTTACAAGAATTCGACTTGGATCAATATTTATATGGCTTATGTTTAGGCAAAGAGGAATAAAATGAATAAGTTAGAAGAATTTGATTATATCAATAAGTTATTATCATTATATGAACCTCTTTTAACTAACACACAACAAGATATAATGAAACAATATTATGCTTATAATTTATCTTTGAGTGAAATTAGTGATAATAAAGATATTTCGCGTACAGCGGTCTTAGATTGTCTTCATAAATCTATTGCTAAATTAAAAGATTATGAAAACAAATTACATTTATCGGAAATGAAAGACAAATTGTTAAGTAAGATTGAAGATATAAAAAAAGATTTATCTATTGATAAGATTGAAGAATTAGAGAGGATGATTGACGATGGCATTTGAATCATTAACTGATCGATTAAGTGGTATTATTAAAAAACTTAAAGGAAATTCCACATTAACAGAGTCTAATATGCAAGATATGTTAAAAGAAATACGTATTGCTTTATTAGAAGCTGATGTTAACTTTTTGGTTGCTAAAGAATTCGTTAATAATGTTAAAGAAAAAGCACTAGGACAAGAAGTATTAAAAAAACTTAATCCAAGCCAAATGGTTGTAAAAATTGTTCATGATGAATTAGTGGAACTTTTAGGCGCTGATCAAAGTGAAATTAAATACAATTCCAATAAACCAACAATTATTATGCTTTGTGGTTTACAAGGATCTGGTAAAACTACCACAGCAGGTAAATTAGCTAAACTAATGAAAAATAAACTTAACAAAAAAGTTTTACTTGCCGCTTGTGACGTTTATCGTCCTGCCGCGATTGACCAATTAGTAACTATTGCTAAGCAAGTTGGCGTTGATGTAGTTAATATGGGAACCAAAGCAAATCCGGTAGATATTGCTGCGGCTGCCAAGAAAAAAGCTTATGATGAACGTTATGATGTCTTAATTATTGATACCGCTGGTCGTTTACATATTGATGAACCATTAATGGAAGAATTAAATAACATTAAAAATTTAGTTAATCCTGATGAAATATTATTACTTGTTGATGCAATGTCTGGTCAAGATGCTGTAAATGTTGCTAAAACATTTAATGAGAAGCTTACTCTCACTGGGTGTATTATGTCTAAGTTAGATGGTGACGCTCGTGGTGGTGCGGCTTTATCTATTCGTCATTTAACAGGTGTACCAATTAAATTAACTGGTGTTGGTGAAAAATTAGATGATTTAGAGCTTTTCTATCCAGATCGTATGGCGGATAGAATCTTAGGAATGGGAGATGTTATGTCTCTTATTGAAAAAGCTCAAGAAAATATTGATGAAAAAGAAGCACGTAAGAGTGTTAATAAAATGATGGAAGGTACATTTGATTTGAATGATATGCTTCAACAAATGAAACAAATTCAAAAAATGGGATCTTTAAGTGGTATTTTAAAATTAATCCCAGGTATGCCTAAAATATCTGAAGAAGATAAAGAACGTGCGACACGCGAAATGAAACAAACTGAATCAATTATTAATTCCATGACGCCTTATGAAAGAAAACATCCAGAGGTATTAAAAAATTCACGTAAAGTACGTATTGCTAAAGGATGCGGACTAACTAATGTAGAAATCAATCGTTTGCTAAAGAAATTTGAACAAATGAAAGAAATGATGAAGCAAATGAAAAACTATCAAAAAGGTGGAAAACTTCCACCAATGACTGGATTTGGAAAATAAAAATAAGCTCGATTGAGCTTATTTTTTTATGAACTTATGTCCTTTGTTAATAGCGTCTATTTCCCATTTGCCAATTTCATTATTTTCAATTTCTTTTAATAATTTTAAATCTTTTTTGGAAAATTCATATTTATTGAACAAATCAGGACGTAAGGCTTTAGTTAATTTTAAACTTTCTTTTTGACGCCATTTAGCAATAGCTTCATGGTTCCCTGAATATAAAATGCTTGGAACTTCTTTACCATCATAATCAAATGGCTCAGTAAATTGTGGATATTCTAAAAGTCCATTTTCAAAAGATTCTTCAACAATTGATTCGCTAGATATTGCACCATCAATTAATCTTATAATCGCATCACTAATAACCATTGATCCAAGTTCTCCACCAGTAAGAATGTAATCACCAATAGAGACACATTCATCAATATAATCATTTACACGTGAATCAACACCTTCATAATGACCACATATAATAATCAAATGATCAAGAGCAGCAAATTCATGCGCGATTTTTTGATCAAAAGTGCGTCCGATTGGAGACATAAGAATAGTATGAGAAGAAGTGCCTTTGACACTTTTAAGAGCGTCTAGTATTGGTTGGCATTTCATAATTAATCCTGCCCCACCACCAATAGGCGCGGAATCAACGCGACCATATTTATCTTTGGTAAAGTCACGAATATTTACTATTTCAATCTCAACACTTTCTTTTGCTAGTGCTCTTTTTATAATAGATGTATTTATGAATCCATCAAACATTTCTGGGAATAAAGTTAATATAGTTATTTTCATAGTAATCCCTCAATAACATGAATGATTATTTTTTGATTCTTTATATCGACTTTTTTAATGAATGCTTTAACAAAAGGAACAAAGAAGTCTTTAGCGCCTTCTCTTTTTACTCGTAAAGTTTGATAAGAAGCATATTCTTCCACATCTTTAACTTTTCCTAATTTGTTATCATTTTCATCATATACATCGCAATTTTTTAAATCGGAGTAGTGATAAAATCCTTTAGGCAAAATAGCATCGGATTTTTCAATTTGCACTAAATTATTAATAAAGGGAGTAATTGCTTCAATACTAGGAAATTCTTCGAATGATACAATATCAAATTCTTTATCTTTTCTAAAAGATTTAACAATACAATTAACTCGTTCCTTAGTTTTTTCATTAAAAAGGGTGACATTGTTTCCTTTTTCATAGCGATCATAAGAAAAATCAGAAGAAGAATAAATTTTAACTTCACCTTTTAATCCGATAGTTTTAACAATTTTTCCTAATGTAATATATTCCATAATTTTTTCCTTTAAAAAAATGAGGATAATTAGTCCTCATCTTTTTCATCTTCAAAAGCTTCAAATTTTAAATGAATTCTTTTGCTTTCTAATTTTCCCGCAATAGACATAACTTCTCTTAAAGCATCCGCGACTGAACCTTTGCGACCGATTAAACGAGCAGTATCACTTGCATCGCTTACGATAAGAAGTACAACATCTTTTTCAGATTCACTAGGCATTTGTCTAATGATCATTGAATTAGGGTTTTCAACAAAAGAATCTACGAAAGCATGGATAATCTTTTCGTAATCCATGATAACTATTCTCCTTTTTTAGCTTTTACAATGATACCTTGTTTTGAAAATAAAGCACGAACTGTATCAGAAAGTTGAGCACCATTTCTAATCCATTTGATTGCTTTTTCTTCATCAATCTTTGCAGCATTGTTAACATCTTTAGGATCATATGTTCCTAAAAGTTCAATGTAACGTCCATCACGTGGGAATCTGCTATCAGCAGCAACAATTCTATATGAAGGATCATTGTGACGACCAGTTCTTGTTAATCTAATTTTTACAGCCATTTTAATAATCTCCTTTTTTAACGTTATTAGTATAGTAGAAACGTTTAGTGGTGTCAAGCATTTTTACTTAACAGTAATAAAAATTTGAAATTTTACCAAAATAAAAATGTGTTTTATTTGACATATACCTACTAGGGGTATATATTGATATTGTAGCGAGGTGAATTTTATGAGTGAACAAAAATATTGTTGTGCAGAACGAAGTAAATTAAGAACTCAAGAAGAAAAAAACAATTTAGAAAAAAGAGTAAATCGTATTATCGGACAAATGAATGGTATTAAAAATATGATTAAAGATGATCGATATTGTAGTGATATTATTATTCAATTATCCGCAATTGACAAAGCAATAAAAAGTTTAGCTAATTTAATGATTGATAATCATATTCGCACTTGTGTTGTCGAACATATAAAGAATGATGATTATTCTGATATCGAAGATATATCGACATTCTTTAAGAGGTTTCAATAATGAAACAAAAATTTTCTGTTTTAGGCATGAGTTGTGCAGCTTGTGCTGGTCATGTAAATAAAGCAGTAGCGCGTCTTAATGGTGTTAACAATGTTGATGTTAACTTATTATCGAATTCAATGGTAGTGGATTATGATGAAAAAGTAGTTAATATTAATGATATTATTAATGCAGTTAGTGATGCTGGATATGGTGCAAAAATATATGAAAAAGTTAATAATAATGCCGCATTAAAAAAAGATTTACATAAATTAATTGCAGCATTTATCTTATTAATTTTACTAATGTATGTATCTATGGGTCACATGGTTGGATTACCATTACCACCATTTTTAACTGGACACATGAATGCTTTGTGGTATGCATTAACACAACTAATAATTACTATTCCAGTGTTAATTATTTACCGTAAGTATTTTATATCTGGTTATAAAAAATTATTTAAATTAGCGCCAAATATGGATTCTCTTATTGCAATAAGTGCCACGGCGTCAATGGTCTATGGAATATTTGCTATTGTGATGATTTCAATTGGCTTAGCTAGTTCAAATATGGAATTAATTAGTGAATACCATCATAACTTATATTTTGAATCAGCAGCAATGATATTAACTTTAGTAAGTTTTGGTAAATATTTGGAACAATTATCTAAAAGAAAAACTACACAAGCTATTTCAAAATTGATGGATTTAGCGCCTAAAAAAGCACTAGTTTTAAAAGATGATAAAGAAGTTGAAGTACCTGTTGAAGAAGTTAAAGTTGATGATTTAGTTGTCGTAAAAAAAGGCTTTGCTGTACCTGTTGACGGCGTTATTGTCGAAGGAAATGCTGCAATTGATGAAGCTAATATAACTGGTGAAAGTATGCCGGCTCAAAAAGGTATCAATCAAAATGTTTATACATCTACGACTATTAATTCTGGATATATCATTATTAAAGCTACAAAAGTAGGCGAAGATACATCAATTGCTAATATTATAAAATTAGTTGAAGAAGCTAGTAATTCTAAAGCGCCGATTTCCCAATTAGCGGACAAAATTGCCAGTATATTTGTTCCTATTGTAATGGGTATATCATTATTAAGTTTTGTAATATCAATTATTGTAAGTAGAGATTTTAATTTGTCGTTTAACTTTGCTATTTCTGTACTTGTCATTGCATGCCCTTGTTCATTAGGACTAGCAACACCAGTAGCGATTATGGTTGGAACAGGTGTTGGAGCAAGTAATGGCTTATTAATAAAAAATGCGGAAATATTAGAAAAATCACATCTCATTAAAACTATTGTATTTGATAAAACAGGTACATTAACAAATGGGAAACCAACTGTTACAGATTTTATTAATATAGATAGTGATAATGATTTATTATCAATAATATATAGTATGGAAAATAAATCTGAGCACCCTTTAGCTAGCGCTATTACGAGTTACGCAAATGAAACAGGCGCAGAAATTATCGACATAACTGACTTTAAAGCTATTGAAGGCCAAGGAATTGAAGCTAAGTTTAATGAAAACACTTACTTTATCGGTAATGCAAGCAACGTAAACATTGATGAACAAAATCAAAAGAAATTAGAACAATTATCTAAAGAAGGTAAAACATCATTAGTAGTTACCAAAAATACAAATCTTGTAGCAATTATTGCTTTAAAAGATGAAATTAAGAAGAATTCAGTTTTAGCGATACATGAATTACAAAAAATGGGCATTAGAACAGTTATGCTTACTGGTGATAATAAAATAACTGCTCAAACTATTGCTGATGAAGTAGGAATTAGTGAAGTAATTGCAGAAGTTTTACCAATTGATAAGCAAAATGTTATAAAATCATTAAAACATGATGATAAACATTTAGTAGCTATGGTTGGCGATGGTGTTAACGATGCTTTAGCGCTTACTACTGCAGATTTAGGTATATCGCTTAAAGGTGGCAGCGATATTGCTTTAGAAACAAGCGATATTGTTTTATTAAGAAATGATTTACTTGATGTTGTTAATGTTATTAATTTAAGTAAAAGAGTTTTAAATACAATTAAAGGAAATCTATTTTGGGCATTCTTTTATAACTCTATTGGTATTGTATTAGCTTCAGGCTTATTATATCCATTATGGCAAATCAAACTCAATCCTATGATTGGTTCATTAGCAATGAGTTTAAGTAGCGTATTTGTTGTATTAAATGCTTTAACAATTAATTTGTTTAAGCCAAAAAAATATATTGAAAATGTAAAGGAGAAAGAAGAAATGAAAGAAACAGTACTTCAAGTTAAAGGTATGATGTGTGAACATTGTAAGAAACATGTAAATGATGCTTTATCAAAAGTTCCAGGAGTGGAACGTGTGGAAGTATCTTTAAAAGAAAATAATGCAAAAATCTATTCAAATCAAGAAATTGATCGTAATAAATTAATTAATGCTGTAAAAGATGCTGGTTACGAAGCAAAGTAAAT
>CALBGF010000090.1 GCA_937893635.1 uncultured Mollicutes bacterium
TCTTTCAATATTATTTACTTTTTCAACTATTGCTGGAGCTAAACATATGGAATAGCTTGTGCCATCAATATGTTCTAAAGCTAAGGAATATGAAAAATTTGCTCTATATTCTAAAATTTGTTTCCAAATATTATCAATAATAGGTAGCTTCATAGCCTTAGCTACATCATTTTTGGTTGCATAATTTACATTTGTAAAACGCATTCCTAGTTCATTATTTGCCATAAATTTTACCTTCTATTACTATTTTAATTCGGAATTTTAATTTTATCAATAATAATTCTAAAAATATACTAAAAATATACTAAAAAATTACTATTTCTCATCTTCATCTATTGAAAGCAAAGACATAAATGCTTCCTGTGGAAGTTCAACATTTCCAATTTGTTTCATTTTTTTTTTCCTTTTTTTTTTTTTTTATATATTTTTTTTTTTTTTAAAAATCTCACCGCCATAACACTTTGCTAAAACATCCTTGCGCACTGCTTTAACATCAGCTCTGGCAATAACTTTTCCATTAATTGAAGCTTGAATAGGAATTTCAAACTGTTGTCTAGGTATCACTTCTTTTAACTTGCTCACCAATTTTAATCCTCGATTATAAGCAAAAGGTTTATAAACAATTGTGCTTAATGCATCAACAGGTTCTCCATTTAGCAATATGTCCATTTTTACAAGATTAGATGGCTTATAATCCTCAATTTCATAATCAAGTGAAGCGTATCCCTTACTATAACTTTTTAATTTATCAAAAAAATTATAAATAATTTCGCTTAACGGAATACTGTAATAAAGAATCATTCTTGTATCATCAAAATATTCTAAATCATGATAGATTCCTCTTCGATCTTGGCATAGTTCCATAATAGGTCCAACATAATCTTTTGGCGTCATTATACTTACTTTAGCATATGGCTCTAAAATTTCTTTTACCAAAGTTAAATCTGGCATTTTACTTGGGTTATCAAGTTCAATTTGACTACCATCCGTTAGATTAATCTTATAAATTACGCTAGGTGCTGTAAGAATAATATCTAATAAATATTCTCGTTCAAGTCTTTCTTGAATAACATCCATATGTAATAAACCTAAAAATCCACATCGAAAGCCGAATCCAAGAGCTTGAGATGTCTCAGGTTCATATTTTAAACTACTATCATTCAAAGACAATTTTTCTAAAGCATCTTTAAGTTCTTGATATTTTCTACTATCAGTTGGATAAATTCCACAATAAACCATAGGATTAATATTCCTATACCCTGGAAGAGCTTTATTTGCAGGATTACTAACAAGTGTTATAGTTTCGCCAACTCTTACTTCTTTAATGTCTTTAATTTGAGCACAAAGATATCCTACTTCGCCACAATAAAGAGAATCAGATTTAATTTCATTTGGTGTTCTAATACCAAGTTCAGTTACTTCATATTCCTTATTTGCACGCATTAATTTGATTCTATCTCCAACTTTTATACATCCATCTTTAATTCTAATTAAAACAACAACTCCACGATAAGAATCATAATAACTATCGAAAATTAAGGCTTGCAATGGACCGTTATTATCACCGCTTGGTGCAGGAATATCTGTAACTATTCTTTCTAATACCTCTTTTACATTTTCACCAGTTTTTGCACTTACCAAAATAGCATTATCACCATCAAGTCCAAGTCGTTCGGTAATTTCCTTTTTGCATACTTCAATCATTGCACTTTTAAGATCAATTTTATTTATTACAGGTATTATTGTTAAATCGTTATCAACAGCTAAATACATATTTGCTAAAGTTTGTGCTTCAACACCTTGCGTAGCATCAATTATTAAAAGAGCACCCTCACATGCTGCTAAGCTTCTACTAACTTCATATGTAAAATCAACATGCCCTGGAGTATCTATTAAATTAAAAATATATGATTCACCATTTGTAGCTTTATATTCAATAGTTACTGCATTTAATTTGATTGTAATGCCTCTTTCTCTTTCTAATTCCATCGAATCAAGAATTTGATCTTTCATCTCTCTTTTAGTGATAGTATTTGTTAATTCTAAAATTCGATCAGCTAAAGTAGATTTTCCATGATCTATATGAGCAATTATACTAAAATTTCTAATATTTTCTTGTTTGTATTTCATATCTTTCTATTATATCAATTCTTGTAAAATTCACGTAAAACTTTTTTTATTTCATCACTATTTTTAACTACCTTATAATTTTTCCATTCATTTCTAAATAAATTTAAGTACTTTTTATGTAAATAGCGCGAATCAATAAGCAAAACCGATCCTCTATCATTTTCACTTCTTATAAGCCTTCCAACCGCTTGCATAACACGATTCATGGCTGGATTGACATAAGTAT
>CALBGF010000091.1 GCA_937893635.1 uncultured Mollicutes bacterium
TTAAAGGTAGTAAATGAAGGTGAAAAAGATATCACTGAAATAATAAACAAATTAAATGTTTCAAAAAATAAAGAAGATTTGAAAGATATTAAAACATATCATAGAAGTTATGACTTTGATACGTTAGATATCAATGAAAATCGTACGCATTATATAGAAGATACGACCTATAATATTTTTAAAGAATCATCAAATCGCTATATGCTTGGTAATAGAGATTATAGCGCTGTAGTAACACTTAAAGGTAAAGAATCAAGTGCTCCATCAACTTTAAAAACAGAACTATTTATGGGTATGAATGATGGAAATTATTATAAATTTGAAGTCGATGAAAATGGAAATCATATTGATACACCAAAGAAACTTGCAATAGTAGAAAGCATTAGTGATAGAAACACACAAATAACACGTGATGACGCTATTAAGCAATCAACAAGATTAATTATGAATAATCGTGTAGGATTATCAGATATGGCTTTAATGCAATTTGGTGGATTATACGAAAATTCAATTGGTTATGGTTCAGTGCCATTATATTTTGGTGGAGAAGCACAATCACATACTTCAATTGTTGAAAAAAATAGTGTTGTTATTGCTGATAGTTATTATGTTGAGAATAGACCATCTATATTATCTCCAAATGGTGAAGTATATTTTAACCATGGTGAATATACTTTCGATGGCGATACCTTGGTTTCTATTGATGTAACTTCTTATGTATATGATAATACCTATTATGATTTTGACTCTAACAAATTAAGTGAAAATGCAAAATATATTGAAATGTATAAAGTTAAGTTTTCACAAGAATTTGGCACTTTAAATACTCAAGAGACTAATAAACTTGATCCAAAGAATCTTTATTTTAATGACTTTACACCAATTTTAGTTGATGGTGATGGTAATAAAGTTACAAAAGCTGAAGTAGGTAAAACCTATGATATTAGTTTTGAGAATCCTTCACCAAGTATTGCTACAAACTTAATTGATACATTAATAATTGACGATTCTAGTGATAAAGAAGTAGCCTCAATTACTAATAATGGTAAATCTATTACTATCAATAAGTCAGGCGTAAGTACTCTAACAGTCTTTTCTTCTAAAAATAATATTAGTAGAGAATTAGTTATTAGCGTAGATGTTACAATGCCTAATTCAATTGCTATTTTAGTAAATAATAATGAAATGACTCAAACAGAAATGTCTGTTGGTGAAAAACTTGATAATATTTCTTACAAAGTATTACCATCTAATGCACCTAGTGATGTTAATGTCGTGCTTAATGGTGTTGGTACATTAAAGAAAAACAGCAATAATACATATTCATTTACAAGCGATGTTGAAGGAGAAGCAACAATTACTGTAACAAGTAAGTTGGATAGTAATATAAAAGCATCTTTAAAAATAACTGTTAATAAAAAATCAGCATCAGGTTCTTTAATTGATACATTACTTGCTAATACTTACGTTTGCTATGATAGTAGTGTATATGGTGGAGCAGAAATACCATCTAATAGTATTGTGTTTAAATCCGCGACTAAAGTAGAATTTAAAATTGAATCTAATGATGCATTTATGACTTATATTATAGAATGTGATGTTACAATTGATGAACAAAATAAAACAATTACATTTACATCTTTTAATGTTACAAATGACCCAGATGAAACTTATGAAAGTTTTGATTTACCTTTAATTAAACTTAATATTCCATATGACATTTCTGATGATGGAAAATCATTTGCAATCAACTTATATATAATGGATGGTGCCGATGAACTCCCGTTCGTTGATGTTGGTGAATTAGCTAATTTTGAAATCAAGAAATAAGAGGAGTGATTTTAAATGAAAAATAAAAGAATATCAATTACTTTACCATTAATCTTATTATTAACCCTTAGCGGTTGTAATTCTGGAAGTAGCAATTCAGGAAATTCCACCTCAAATGAGCCATCAAGTGAAAAACTAATTGGATTGCTAAATAATGTGGATTTAGACAATATCGTATCTTACGATTTTGTTGATCGTTCATATTCTTATAATTCTTATACTGGTTCTAAATATATTGTCACGGGTGATTCATCAGTAGGTATGATTAACTATGAGGCAACTCATAAGTTTAAGTTATTTAATAATGATTTTATTTCTGATCAAATAACTGTTAATTATCTAGGCGCTGTTGAAAACAAAATAATTACAAATACTGTGTCTGCAAATGGACAAGTATTTGTTAAAGATAATGTTATTTATGACTATTTTATTTGTCCTTCTATGACTGCTCAATCATATGTAAATTGTTATGAAGTTGATATTTATCGTACCTTTAACCAATATTTTAACTATTTATCTATCATTAGTGATGCTATAACTGCCTTTAGAGATCCAAATGCTTATTTTCCTAGCAATTCTGGTTATCAAACACCAATCTTAAATATTTCTACAAAAGATAATGTTGAAACTTATTCTTTACAAGGTCGTTATCCAGGTGATGATAGTTACAAACCATTTATTATTGATTTTAATATCGAATATGATACAAAAGCCAAGGAATTAAAAAAAATCACCTATCAAGAAAGAAGTATGATGAGTACTTTAGATGCTGATTATGAAATTTCTACTTCATCACTTGCGCAATATACTATTACTAACATTAAATTTGGTAACAAAACCAATTATAGTGGTACTGTATATACATTTGATAATATTGTTGATAAAGAAAAAATCCACAATGCTCCTGAACAAGTAGTGGATGTTAGTAAAGTTAATGATGGAGAATTAAATGAAAAAATAGTGCAAAATATTATCCGTAATATTTATGCCTATTCTAATGATATTCGTCAAACTAATTATTCAATGTTATATCATGGCGCATTTGATTTTGCTAATACTGATCGTACAGAATTTGGCAATGCTTTATTTGAAGGAAAGATGATTGCTTATAGTAACGGCATTCTTGATAATAATGGTACAATCCAATTAGTGGATTCTGATGACTCTCCAAAAGGTGAAAAGTCTCCATTTAGAATTTTTACAAAAGCTGAAGACTTGGGAATATTTAAAGGCGGAAAATTCTCTAAATATATTACTTCATCATTTGGATTTGTCTTAAAAAGCAATGTAACTAGTGCTAGAGAATACTTAGATGCAAATCCACTTTATTGGCCAGAATTAAGCCAATATGTCGAAATGCTTCAAACATTGAATTTGGGCAAGAACTATACTTCATCTAGTTCATCATTTGAGATTTCTATGTCTGGAACTAAATCTGGAAACAATCTTGAATTAAAAGCACAAATTCATTTTGCTTCAAACAATAAATTTAATATTGAGAATTTCTACTCATTTACATTTACTATTGAAAATGACAAATTAATGTATTGTAAATTTGTTACAACAGGACATACATCGGATAAAGAAAAGTATGATGATGTTTATGAAGCTAGATTTGTTCATGCCCCTAGAGTTGCCTTTAGTGGCGAAGAAATGGACATTCTTAATGAGATTGATACTCAAGTTGATATTACTGAATTTGAAATATTATAAGAGCATAGTTTAAAGTTGAGTTATTTACAGAGATAAGTAATTTGTATTTATATAAACAAGTGTGTTTATCTTGTGTTAATTTTGATAAAAAATAATTATCTAATCAATTGAAAAATAAAAGAAAAATGCTACAATATACGCGGAATAAGTTTTGACTAACTTATTACTAGGAGGAAATTTTATGAAAAATATTGATTTAGCTCAATATGGCATTCATGATGTAA
>CALBGF010000092.1 GCA_937893635.1 uncultured Mollicutes bacterium
ATCAAAAAAGTGTTTTTTTACGTAGTAAAATGTTGTAATATATATAAGCAAACAATAGTTTAGGAGGTAGACATATGTTTTTAGCAGATTCAAATGGTATGCATTGGCTTGACGTTATATTCTTAATTGTCGCCGTTATATTAATTATACTTTCATTACTTCAAGGTGGTAAATCAGATGGTGCATCTGGTGCTATCACAGGCGGAGGATTAAACATTTTTGCTAAGCAAAAAGAAAGAGGATCAGAAAAAGTTGTTTCAATTCTTACTTTTGCTTTTGCGGTTTTATTCTTCTTTTTAGCAGTAATCGTTGATTACGTTATCTAGAAAATTGATGTGTTGAAAGGGTGGTTTTAACTGCCCTTTTTTATTGCTCGAAAGGATGTGATTAAAATGCACGAAAAAATTATAAATTATATTAAGGATAATCCTTATTGTAAGATGGGAGATTTATGTTCAATTTATGATGGTAGAAAAAATGAATTAATGAACATAATCAATAATTTAGTCATGGAAGGAGATATTATCGAAGAAGATGATACATACCTTACCCCATATAATTTAGGACTTATTAAAGCTAGAATTGTTAGTGTTAAACATCACTATGCTTTTGCTAATATTGCTGATACCGATGAAGATGTTATTATTGAAGAAAAATATCTTCATAATGCTTTACTTGATGATTTTGTTTATTTGCGTTATGAAGTAATGTTTGAAGTCGTTAAAGTTGTTAAAAGAGAACGTCAATATGTTGTAGGTGAAGTTCATAAAAGCTTTGGTACATCATATTTACTTGTTAACGGCATTGCCACAGACGGAACTAAATTTATTATTAATAACTATGATGGCTATAATGAAGCAATTGTAAAATGTAAAATTGAAGAAATTGAAAAAGATTCTATTATTGTTAGTGTTGTTTCTAAATTAGGAGATAAAAACGCCCCAGGAGTGGATATCACGCGTATTTTATTAGAACATGATTGTCCAGTTGAATTTAGTGATGAAGTAAATGAAGAATTAACTAGAGTTCCTTTAGAAGTTAAAGAAAGTGATTTAGTTAATCGTCTAGATTTACGTAATGAATTTATTGTGACCATTGATGGAGAAGACGCTAAAGACTTAGATGACGCTGTTAGTGCTTCAAAAGAAGATTATGGTTATTTAGTAGGCGTTCATATTGCTGATGTTTCTAATTATGTTAAAGAATATAGTGAATTAGATAAAGAAGCACTTAATCGTGGTACATCCATTTATGTTGCGGATCGTGTCGTACCGATGTTACCATTTATGCTTTCTAATGGTATTTGTTCTCTTAATCCACATGTTGATCGATTAACAATATCGTGTTTAATTAAATTAGATAAAAATGGTAATGTTCTTGGTTCAGAAATAAAACCAAGTGTTATTAGATCTAGTGAAAGACTAACTTATACCTACGTAAATGAAGTAATTGATAAAGGACTTTCTTCAACAAAGTTAGAAAAACAAATTCAATTACTTAATGAAATTGCGTTATTATTACGTAAAATTAAAGTAGAACGTGGAGAATTAGATTTAGCCATTCCAGAATTAAAAGTAATTGTTAATAAAGATGGAGAAGCAATTGATTTAACAAAAAAAGTACAAAAAGCCGGAGAAAAGTTAATTGAAGACTTTATGATTCTTGCCAATGAACAAGTTGCGGAAACTATCTTTCGCATGAATTTACCATTTATTTATCGAATTCATGAAAATCCACCTGCTAAACGTATGGATACCCTTATTGCTTTTGCTTCTAGATTAGGATTTAAACCTCATTTCGACGTTGTTAGTGTAAAACCTAAAGATATGCAAAGATTACTTGATGATGCTAAATATTCGGATAAATATACTATTTTAGGACAAGTATTATTAAGAAGTTTAGCTAAAGCAAGATATGCCACTAATAATAAAGGACACTTTGGTTTAGCAAGTAAATGCTATACGCACTTTACTTCTCCAATTAGAAGATATCCAGATTTAATTGTTCATCGTTATTTACATAAATATTTATTTGAAGGTAATACTCAAAATGCTTATGAAAAAATGGAAGAACTTAATTATATTGCAGAAAATACTTCTATGAAAGAACGTCGCGCGATTGCGGTAGAACGTGAATCTACGGATATGAAATGCGCTGAATATATGCGTCAATTTATTGGTTTAGACTTTAAAGGTTATATTACTGGCATGAACAATTCCGGACTTTTTGTTGAATTAGATAATGGAGTTTCAGGAAAGGTTGCATTTGAGACAATGAACGATTATTATTTTGTTGATGACAATTGTTTCCATGCTTCCGGAAGAAGAAAAGGAAAACGCTATTCTTTAGGAGATACTGTTGAAGTAACAGTTATTGATACAAATAAAGATGCGGGAGAAATTTCTTTAGAAATAAAAAGTGAAAAACGTTTTGTTGGAAGACACGCAAGACGAAAAATAGAAAATAAGAAAAATAAAAGGAGAAGAAAATAATGAAAAAATCAGTTTTAAAAAAATATGCTGAATTAATTGCTAAAACAGGTATTAATGTCCAAAAAGGCCAAGATGTTGTAATTAGATGTGATCTTGATCAACCAGAATTTGTAAAAATGGTCACTGAGTATTGCTATAAATTTGGTGCAAGAAAAGTAACCATCGAATGGTCTTATCAACCATTAGCAAAAGTTCATAATAAATATTGTAGCGTTAAAACATTAGCGACAATAGAAAAATGGGAAGAAGAAAAATTAAAACATAATTCTCTAACCTTACCAGCAGTAATTTGGCTTGATAGCGAAGATCCAGATGGCTTAAAAGGAATGAATGAGAAGAAATCTGCGGAAGCTCAAAGAATTAGATATCCATTAATTAAACCTTATCGTGATGCAATGGAAAACAAATATCAATGGTGTATTGCCGCTGTTCCAGGTAAGAAATGGGCAAAAAAAGTATTCCCTAATTTAAGTGTAAGCCAAGCGATGGAAAAACTTTGGGAAGCAATATTGTACACATCACGTGTTGATGAAAATCCAATTGAAGCTTGGAAAAAACATAATGAAGATTTATTACATCGTTGCAATTATTTAAACAGTTTACATTTAAAATCTTTAACTTATAAAGCAAGTAATGGTACAGATTTTACTGTGGGCTTAATTGAAAATGCTTTATTTATTGGTGGAGGAGAAGAAACTCTTGGTAATAAAGTTTATTTCAATCCTAATATTCCGAGTGAAGAATGCTTTACTACTCCAAAAAGAGGAGATATTGAAGGAATTGTTTATTCATCAAAACCTTTATCTTATAAAGGACAATTAATTGAAAATTTCTGGATTAAATTTGAACATGGCAAAGTTGTTGATGTTCATGCGGAAAAAAATGAACACGTGTTACGTGAAATGGTAAGTATGGATGAAGGTGCTACTATGTTAGGTGAAGTGGCTTTAATTCCATACGATTCACCAATTTCTAATTTAAATATCTTATTCTATAATACTTTATTCGATGAAAATGCTTCTTGCCATTTAGCATTAGGAATGGGATTCCCAAATTGTATTAAAGATTTTGAAAAATACTCTTTAGAAGAAATTAGACAAATGGGTGTTAATGATTCCATGATTCATGTTGATTTTATGATTGGCACTAAAGACTTATCAATTGTAGGTACTACTAAAGAAGGCAAACAAGTACAAATATTTAAAGATGGAAACTGGGCTTTTTAATTAGCTGTAGTTATTAATCCATTATTTCAAAGCAGTAGGAGGAACATAAATGGATAATATTGTTAATTATGCAGAACAAACATTAGAGACATTCGATAAATTAGATTTTAAAACTGCAGATAGTCTAATTTTATCTTGGGTTTCTTATTTTCATTGGCCAAAAGAACTTAAAAGCGTTTATAGTTGGAAAGGAATTAAGCTAAAAGACCTTTTCCGCGCTGAATATTTTAAAGAACTATTTTGGGATGTATATGATCAAGAAGATACAAAGCGTTTGTTTGTTGCTTTAGTTTCTAGTCCAAGATATCGCAATGCGATTGTTAAAGGCTTTGTTGAGCGCTGGGATAAAGATAAAGACAAAGAAAAACAGTTTTCCGCGATTAGTTTTCAATTAAATGATAATGAATCTTATGTTGCTTTTCGTGGAACTGATTCTAGTTTAGCTGGTTGGAAAGAAAATTTTAATATGGCATTTCAATATCCTGTTCCTTCTCAAGAAGATGCCAAAAAATATTTAGATAAAGCCGCCAAACACTTAACAGGAAATATTCGTGTTGGTGGTCATTCTAAGGGTGGTAATTTAGCAATTTATGCTGCTGCGAATGCAAATAAAGAGTATAAGAGTCGTATAGCTAAGGTTTATTCTCATGATGGCCCAGGATTCTTAGAAATGGCTTTAAAGAGTGAAAACTTTATTTCTATTAGTGACCGTATCGAAAAGACTTTACCACAATCTTCTCTTGTTGGAATGTTATTAGAAAATTGTGGAGAAATGAAAGTTCTTAAAAGTGATCGCTTTGGAATTTGGCAACATGACCCATTTTCTTGGATGATTAAAGATAAAGATTTTATTTATATTAAAGCTATAACACCAAGCGCAAGATATTTAGATCGTACTTTAAATATGTGGGTTAGATCAATGTCGGAACAAGATCGAGAACGTTTTGTAAATTCTCTTTATAGTTTAATTGATGTGGATAATGTCAATATTCTTCCTCAATCGCAAGAAGAATGGCAAAAGAGTTTACCGTTGGTTGTTAATTCTGCAACCAAATTAGATAAAGATACAAAAAACTTTTTAACTAAGACAGTGAAAACTTTATTACGTTGCGGAGTTCAAAATTTAAAAGTATAGATTCATAAAACTATGTTATTGTTTAAATAATTTGCTATAATCTAACAGGAGTGAGTTAAAAATGAAAAATAAAATTAGAACACTTGTTATAGTTAGTATTGTATTTATGGTATTTATTGGTTTTTTATACATTTTTCCACAAGATGTTACAATTTCTAGCTATCAAACAACTTTTGCCCAAATGGGATTTAATTTTACTACAGAAGACACTAAAAATGTATTAATGCTTTCTGGAATAGCAACTTTAATTACTTCAATTGGCACAAGCGTTTATGCGTTGTTAGTCTTGAAAAAGGCAACGAAAAAAAGTGTATTTATTGCCCCAGGCATATTGTTAATCATATTTAATGGTTTATTTGGTATTATTGCTGGCATTATGACACTTTGCCTAAAGCAAGAAGAAATTAACAAATAGAAAAGTTGTTACTACTAAGTGGTAACACTTTTTTATTATGGTAAGGCCTAAAGTCGTGACAAGGACGATGAAATTGTCAGTCACGGCTGGAAAATAAACCAAGTGCTATGCACGTGAGAAATAAACTTATAGAAAAAAGTAACCTCCGATATAGAATGAAGTTGTTCGAAGCCATCAAAAAATAAAGGAGATTACAATGAAAATTGCTTAAAAATCAAAAAAACAAATAAAAGTTGATTAAATAAACAAAAAGTTAAAAAATAACTTGAACTTAAAAAATAATCCTATATACTGAAGTGAAGGAGGGGCAATATGGGTAAGGTAAAGTATATAGAAAATAATGATTACTTAATTTGTCGAAAAAGAATAACTAAACTTATAAGACATTTAATTAAAGCATATTATATAGATTCATTTTGTTATGAGCGCTTTAAAAAAATAATGAATAATGAAATAGGTGTTGCTACTGAATTAGAAGCAAAGTTTAAAAGATACCTAGATGCTTATACTTATTTGTTAATGAACGTTAGCAGTGATTTAACAAAAGACGTGTTTGATACTTTCTATTACATAATGGAACATAAAGAAATAGAAAATTATATAAGCGAAGATATCGTATCTAAATTTTATGAACCAAGTAAACTAAGTCCATTAGAAAAAAGTATAAATATTCATAAATATGTAAGAACTCATATAAAAGTGGTAATGAATTTTTAAAAGTGGCAATAGGGGTGTTTATATTAAACTATTCATTATTA
>CALBGF010000093.1 GCA_937893635.1 uncultured Mollicutes bacterium
TGACTAATTGATGCAATCATCAATTTCTTTTTTTACCTTATCCATGATTTGTTCCTCTAATTTTATTTGGACTTCTTTTTGATGTTTTTGTTCAAGCTCTTGAAAGCGCTTTAATTTACTTATTGCCCATGCTGCTATAATTCCAAAGAGAAAATCAACCCAATATTTTAAGATAAATTCGACCATTAAACTCTTCTCCTTTAGAAACAAATATTTTTACTTTACTGGAACTCTTCATAAATATTGTAAAATAGAATTATTTTATTAACAAGTTTTGTCCTTATTCCCAATTCATTTCTGAATTTTTTTTCTTAATATAATGCGCACCAATACAGATAGCATCACATTCATCTTCTGTAGCTTTTTTATTATATGTATTTAACACGTATTCTTTTGCAGCTCGCTTTTGCTCCGGACGAGTTCGACCTTTAATTCCTAAAGTTGATCGCCATGTTCCGGGCAGAACCGCCTCCGTCGGCATTTCTAAACTGATACCCAGTTCCCAAAGAATACCAAATACTTCGGCAAGTTTTTTAAAAGTAGATACATTATTTATATGCTGCCCATCCATGTAAATATCTTCAAAGACTAATTCTTGAATATCATAATCCATAATTAATTCTGCTACTTTTTCTCTTATCTTATGGAGCCTCATACCTTCATTATCATCAGTTAAAGTAAAATGTCCATAAGTATACAACTAATTATCTCTATAAACAGACCAGCCTGTCGTACGGCTACTCTAATCTAATGCTAATATATTATTTGCCACTGGATCCAAAACCTCCAGTTCTTTCGCCTCCTGGGGCATCATTTTCGGTGATATAATATTTTCGGATGATCCCTTGCCCTATACGCTCTCCTTTTTTAATAATAATATCCATAGGAGAAAAATTAATATATTGAAACATAATATGACCTTCATTATCTGGATTATTATAATAATCAGAATCCACAATTCCTTCTCCATTAGCAAGTACAAGCCAATGCTTTAGCGGCATAGAGCTTCTTGCAACAAGCTCTAAATATTCATCATCGGCAAGTTGGCATTTAATACCAGTAGGAATAAGAGTAGGCTTAGTACGTAATGCTTTAGTTAATTCTGCCATTTCATCTAAATATTTTGGTACTGTTCCTGTCTCTCCGGTTAACGTTGAAAAAATATCTCCATAGTTAGTTCCATAATTATTCATTATACTACATAGAGTAAAGTAAGAAGGAATAACAATATCTTCGGCAGCCTCAAAGTCATAACCTGCGGCGTGCGCAGTGGCGCGCACCGGCAAATTAATATTTTGGTCTTTATACTTTTCAATTACTTCAAATTTTGCCATTAAAATGTTCCCTCTCTATCTCCTGGTTTATAGTATTCAATTTGAGTTTCTACGTAAGGATCTTTGATGTCATTAACAATTTTTGTTAACGCTACTTTTTGATACTCATCAACTACTTCACCTTTTTGCTTTACTTCCTTGTGTTCATTAGTATATTTTGTTAATTCATATTTATTATTATGTTTTGCTTCTTCGATTAATCTTACTGCTTCTTCTTCACTATCTACTCTATAAGTCTCTACTACACTTACTAAATATTTAGCCATATTATAAAATCACCTCAATATCTATTTTATTTAAATCATAATTATTTTCTAAGCATTTATAAATTTGCGGAATTACTTTTTTATCTGCATAAGCTTTTGAACCATAGATTTTAACTGTATAACAATTATAAATTTGGCAAGCATTTGCAATATCAATTCCTAAATTATCCATATTTGTTTTAATTTTATGTTTTTCGCCTGACTGATCTGTATAATAAATTATTTGATCAAAGCCAAACATATCAATTGCGCAAGTAATCATATCTTATTCTCCTTTAAAATAAACAATTCCTTGAGAATAATCAAACAAATAAAAACACTCAGGACCATTCTTTGTTTTCACCCAAAATTCTAATGCTCCTGGTTCTTCAGATACACCAACAATTTCACCCATATCTTGTAAACATAAAATTACCTCTTGTGCAAAATTGTTTAAGCAATCTATTTTTAATGGTCCATGTTCAACTACTCGTTCAAAAACAGTATAATATTTAATTTGATTGCTTAAAAGCATGTAATAATTAGAGTGATTATCATATTTATTAATTGCTTCTATTAATTGCTCTTCTGTTGGAATTGCTTCCTTAGGAACGTTTTCCATAATATTTTTATTTAATTCATATAAACTTAATTCACTCATTTGACACTTTCCTTTTTTATTTTATTATATCATATTTTTTGTTTTAAGTCAATAATTCTTTGGTTGCGCGAGCCGCGCATAGGAAGCGTAATATCTCTTTGTGATTCTATATATGGACCATCTACTAAAGTGTCTATAGTAGATAAAATATATTTTAAGGATTTATTGCTATTATTTAATAATTCTTCATAAATATATCCAGTCCATACATAAATTTTTATATGTGGGAAATCTTTTTTTATTTCTCGAATTACTAACTCAGTTAGAAATAAATTTTCTGCACAAAGAGGTTCACCGCCAAGAATTGATAAATTACGTTGAATACCATTAGCAGAAATAGCTTGTTTGATTTGTTCTAATGTTTCTGCTGTAAATTCTTTTCCTGCTTTATAATTCCAAGTTTCTGGATTAAAACAATTTTTACAATGATGAGGACAACCTTGGACCCAGAATGAAACATTTACTCCAGGTCCATTAGCTGTATCGTTTATTTTTAAATCTGCGTATCTCATAAATGAACTATTCTGTCTCGAATTTCCTCCGTTCTTCCGTGATTCCAGAACTGAGAACCAATGTAGCCACACGTTCGTCTAGCCACATTTAATGTTTCATGATTGCGATTTCCGCAATTAGGACAATACCATTCAACATTTTCATCTATTAAAATTTCACCGTCATAACCACACTCTTGACAATAATCAGATTTAGTATTTAATTCAGCATACATAATATGCTCATAAATAAATTGTATTACTGTTTCGACTGCTTCAATATTTCCTTGTAAATTAGAAGTTTCTATATAACTTATTGCCAAAGGTTTTTTGCTTGTAATTTTTCTTTAACAATAGCCTGTAATCGTTCTTTAGTTTCTATTGGAAGATTTTCAGTAAATTTTTGTTTTTTATTTTGTTCAGCTTGATTTGCAAACTCTCCGAAAACAAGTTGCTCCGCATAATATCTTTTATAAACCGCCTCTTCGAGCGTTTTAGTATATCCTAAATGGCAACGAATAGAATTTTTTCTAATTTCAGGATCGTATCTATTTCTATCTTTTCGGTATGATACTCCGATAAAATTAGAGGTATTATTACTCATGAAGGATTTATTTTGAACGTTTTCACTTTGTTTGCAAATTCTTAAATTTTGCTTGCGATTGTCTTTAGGGTTACAATTTATATGGTCTATGACAATGTCTTTTTCAACACGATTATCAAGCCCCAAAATAACCCAACTCAATTCTCGCTGGGTTTTTTGTGCGGGTAAGCCGGTTACTATATGTCCATGGCTAAATCTCCATTTATGATATTTCACTTTTGGTAAATCTTCAGAGTCAATTATAAATTCATCAATTTTCTCTGAGGTAACACCATCATATAACCCGCCATAAGCAATGTCCTGTTCTATTCTATATTCATTTAAATCATTTTGGGCTCTAGGACAATTATCTAAGAATTTTCCATGAGAATGTAACTGATGCATATGCTTAGAGCATAAAGTATATCCGCCTAAACGGATTTTTTTATTTACTGTTCTTCCACAAATTTCACAATTATACATATTTTTTCCTTTCGACTATATCTTCTAATAGCGGGATACCTCCGCTTCATTAGCTGTGCGCTTCCTGATGTGATAAAATCACCAGTACAATTAGTCTGTACACCTTCTTTATTAAATAAAATAATAAAGCTTGGCACGGGATTTCCAATTAAGTGTCCCCCGTTAGCTTAGACTTATATAAATCTAAACACCGTTTTTTCTTACGTTCACACAGTTTCAAGGTGGCTATTTTAAGTTATATTGAAATTTAACCACCTGGACTTAATTCTTGAAATTCTGCTTCAAATTCTAACTTAGTAAAAGCATCTATTTCTTCAAATACAGGTACGTGGTAACTATTGGTTATGTAGTCTCGATCCTTTCCATCAAGTTCAATAAATATATCTTTACCAAATCTATTTTTTAGACATTTAGCAAATTTATAAGTAGTGCTTTCAATAGGAGAACCATAAACACTATAACTAATATTTTCAGCTTCTCGCCATTCAGCACATTTGTCATTTAACTTTTTCATCACTGCTAAGCCAAATTCTTTTCCGCCTTTAGTATGACTTTCTCCAGTCATATATTTTACACATTCATATAAAGCAGCATATCCAAGAGATAAAGTTGAATAATTGTTATGTAATAATTCATGAATACTAGCTCCTTGCGGTAAACGAGCTAAAGCTCCATATCTCCAAAGTATTGGTGATACATCAGCATTAGCATGGCTTAAACGTTCATGTCGTGCTTGAAGTGCTCTATGACATAACTCAAGACGCTCATCAAATAATTTCCAAAATTTATCAAAATCACCTTTTGAAGAAAAAGCTACATCAGCCAATGAAATTGTCACTACACCTTGGTTAACAATTGTTTTATATATTACTATATAATTTAGACTATCTCTTCTATTAATTTTAAGAACTTTTGAACTTCTTGTTGCTATTCTTTTTCATTGGTTAAAACGATTAGTCCAAAATTAATAGCGAAGCGCTTCGGATGGTGATAAAATCCATCCTACTGGGTTACATTCATCACCCATAGTCGTTACACCTTCCTAATAAGATATTTATTAGGCTTGGCACGGTATTGTCCCATAGGGAGTTCACCGTTAGCAAAATTTTTATTTTAATTTCACACCGCTTTATCACGCGTTCACTTCGTTTAATGACGCCCTAATTTTAGGTGTAATTAAGCGTCCATAATACTTATGATTCTCTGGATCAGGGGTTAAGAAACTTCTACACCCCATACATGGGTATACATCACCCTTCAGCTTAAGCATTACTTTTTCAGAAATATAATCTGGAACCATACGTTTTGCTGTACATTTAGCTGCCAATTCAGTTAAATACCAATATTTAGTATCTTTATGGATATTGTCTTTTTCAAGAACATAAAGTAATTTAGGAAAAGCAGGAGTGATATAAACTCCTTTTTCATTTTTAAAGCCTTGAATTCTTTGTTTTAAAAATTCTTCAATTAATAACGCTAATTCTTCTTTATACTCTTTCGTTTCACCTAAATATATATAAACTGATAAAAAAGGTGCTTGTCCATTTGTATTAGTCATTGAATTAGTTTGATAATTAAAGGTTTGAACAGAGTCAGAAATTTCTTTTAAAGTATCTTCCATAGCATATTGTTCATAATCTTGTTTAGAAAAGCCTCTCTTTTTATATTTCTCTATATACCTTTTCTTACTTTCTCTTACAAAGGGAGCGAGATGAGTTAAAGAGATAGTAGCGCCGCCATAAGAAGATGAGGTAACTGCCGCAATTATTT
>CALBGF010000094.1 GCA_937893635.1 uncultured Mollicutes bacterium
AACAAGTCCAAGTGAAAGCGCAACATTGGCATATCGTATGAGTGCATGTCTTGCGTTAATTCCATTTATGGGTAACTTAATATTCTTATTCTACTATATTTTCAATTTGGTTTTTGGATTAAAAAAAGTAGAAGCAAAAGAAGAACCTAAATCAATAGAAACTACAAATGAAGAAGTAAAAGAAGTTACAAATGAAAAATAATTTATAAAGCTTTAAATTAGGTAATTTAAAAACAATTTTGACTTGTGTTGAAATTGTTTTTTTATGGACAAAAAATTTTGTTTGAGGCATATTAAAAAAAGTATTGATAATTGAAAAAAATAAGCGCTAATGTTAATATTTAGTGAAGACGAAAGGAGAATATCTAGTGCAAACGGCAATGAAAAAAAATAAAATAATAGTCTATGCCGTATGTATATTCTTCTTTTTACTTGCAGGATTTTTTCAACTAATTGATTCAAAACTCCCAGAGTTTTATCATGCACTCTGTGCCTTATTAGCGCACACAATTCTTATTGCTTTAGTTGTTATTTGGCTTTTTTCTCTTGTTCAAAGAATGGTAAGAAAAGACTTAAAATCTTTTTTTGTAATTGTGGCTATTTTGATTTTATTTTTTCTAGTTGTAAGAATGATAAAATACGGACTGACGGAAAGTATTGATACACTAAGCAGATATATGTGGTATTCATATTATGTGCCACAAATGCTTATTCCACCTACATTATTATTGGCAACATTAAGCATCGAAAACACAAAAGGCAAACCATTAAATAAAAAATGGTATTTAGTTTATATACCTGCTTTAATATTACTAACTTTAATCTATACAAATGATTTACATCAATTAGTATTTAAACTTAAATTTAGTGAAAATGAGCTTACGTATAACCATCAAGTGGTATTTTATATAGCATTAAGTTGGGAGATTATTATAACAATTATAAGTTTAATAATGATGATTTTAAAATGTCGTGTATCAGCATGTAAAAAGAAAACCTGGATACCGATTTTAACATTTTTAGTATGTGGTGGTCTATCAACAATGTTTTTTGTCATTAATATATCTGCTTTTAAAATTCCAGAACTTTTATGCTTTACATGTATTATGACCATTGAAAGTTGCATTGGCATTGGACTTATTCCGACTAATAATAATTATCAAGAATATTTTTATCATTCAAAATGCTCAGCATTTATTACTGATAAAGAATTTAATGTAAAATATAAATCAAAAAATGCATTGGACATCAATAAAGAATTACTTGAAACTGCGGTAGAAGATCCTATCATGTTAAATGATAATATTCGTCTTTTAGCAAAAAAAATTCATGGTGGCTATGTCTTTCGATGTGAAGATTTATCATCTATAAATAAAATTAATGCAATACTTGAAGAAACAAATGAGCGTATTTTAGAAGAAAATGATCTTATTGAAGCAGAAAATGAAATTAAAGAACAACAATCTAAAGTTGATGCGCAAAAGAAAATTTATGCTAAAATCGAAAAAATTACTTCTAGCGAATTGAATAGATTGAATACGCTACTATCAGAAATTAAAAAAATAACAAGCAGTGATGATTTTTTAAAAAAGATGCAATTTGCTTGTGTTTTAGGAGCGTATATAAAAAGAAGAAGTAATATCATTATATTAGAAATGAAAAACAATTTAATAGATGTTGATGAACTAGCATTATCAATAAATGAGTCTTTGGATTATTTATCTTTATTAGGAGTAGAAGGATCACTTGACTTTAATATTGAAGGAGAATTAAGCGCTAATACTATAGGATATATTTATGACTTTTTTGAAAAATGTATAGTAAGGTTTTATGATTCACCAATTGCTATAGTTTTTCATATTTATAATAGTCAAAATAATATTAATGTTATGATTGAAAGCGATGCTAAAATTAAAGACGCTATAGAATTTCAAGAGCAACTACAAAAGCAATTTCCAAATAGCTCATTAAAGGTTAGTGATGAAGTAACTTATTATTCTTTAATTATTCCTTGTGGAGGTAACTTATGAGATTCATTGATACTCCACTTTTTTGGCAACACGCTATGATAATTTTATTTATTTTTGCACTTGTTTTAGCTATATTTGAGAGCATCATTGCTATAAAAATTTGTAAAAAACATTGGATTATTTCGTTATCATTGTTTTCGTTTATTTTATCGTTTATAACGATTTTCTTAATTATGCGCGGCAGTTATTTATATCGTGTGAATAGGCCGGTGTTTGAACCTTCCTTTACAATTATAAAATTGCCATTTATTGCTTTTGCTATTTTGGCATTAGTGTTATTATCTGTTGATATATTTTTATTGATTTACACTACTAAATGGCGAAATAAAAATCTATCACTATATTCAATCAAAGAAAGCTTAGATACTTTGCCACCGGGAATAGTTTTTTATGATGAACAAGGATTAGTTAGTCTTATTAATAAAGAAATGAATGTAATGTCATTATTAATTACAGGCAAGACTTTATTAAATGGTAAGACATTTTGGAATAGTATTATGTCTAATATTATAGTTGAAGGTGCAAAAATATTAAAAACAGGAGAAGAGCCTATAATAGAACTTGAAAATGGAAAGATAATATCATTTAAAAGAAATATGCATAATATTAAAACTAAAAAAATTTATGAAATTATTGCAACAGATATAACTTCTACATATACACTAACAAAAGAGTTAGAAATTAAACTTAATGAATTAGAGCAAGTAAATAAAAGGCTTGTTTCTTATGGAGAAAATATAAGTAAGCTTACAAGAGAAAAAGAAGTGTTAATGGCTAAAATTCGTATTCATGATGATATGGGAAAAGTTCTTCTTACCACTAAGCATAAATTATCGGAAAATATGTTATTAGAAGAAAAAGAAGAATTATTTAATTTTTGGAAATTGGAAATTGATGCGCTTAAAAGTAACGATAAAAGAGAAAAAAAGAATAATCTTCAAGTTATTAAAGATGCCGCTAAAATGGTGGGAGTTAAGATTGAATATTTTGGTGATAAGCCTAAAAGTAATAAAATTATCGAAAAAATACTTGTCAACGCAATGCATGAATGTTTAACTAATACTGTTATGCACGCAAATGGGAAAAGAATGAAAGTGATTGTGGAAAATAGCAATGGCTTATGGACTATAAAGATTACTAATGATGGTAAAAAGCCACAAAATAAAATTGTTGAAGGCGGAGGTTTAACGAATTTACGTTATCTAGTCGAACAAGAATTTGGTAAAATGGTTATAAATAGTGATCCGTACTTTGAATTAATAGTAAAGATTAAAGGAGAATAAAACAATGAAAAATGGTAAATATTCGGTAATGATTGTCGAAGATCAACAAATGCCTAAAACACTCTTTTCTCATTATATTGAGTCATCTAATTTGTTTTATCTTCAAGTGGCTATTGAAAATGCTTCGATAGCGGATATTATTTGTACACGCACTCCTGTAGATTTGATTCTTATGGATGTTGTAACAGAAAATGGTGAAAGTGGCTTAAATGCTGCCGAAAAAATCAAAAAGAAGTTTCCGAAAATAAAAATAATTATTGTAACTTCAATGCCGGAATGTTCTTATATTAAACGTGCTAAAAAAATAGGAGTAGAAGGATTTTGGTATAAAGAAGTAAACGAAAAACCTATACTAGAGGTTATGGAAAAAGTAATGCAAGGCGAAATAGTGTATCCAAAAGCCGCTCAATCGGTTAAAGTTGGATTAGCACTAAGCGAAGAATTTACAGAAAGAGAACTTGAAATACTAAGACTTATTACTGGTGGATATAGCAATGTAAAAATAGCGGAGCAATTAGGTGTTTCAGCGGGTGTTATAAAAAATCATGTCGCGGATATGCTTCTTAAAACTGGCTTTCGCTCCCGTACTCAGCTTGCGGTAAGAGCAAGAGAAACAGGACTTGTTATTCTAGATAAAATTAAAGATGAAATTTAAAAAATAATTTCTATTTATTTTATGAAGACGATATCAAATGATGGTATCGCCTTTTTTATTATTTATTATATAAATAAAGTTTGTAAAGGGGTGCCAAACGGCACTCTTAAAAAATTGGTTGTTCTTATAAAATGAATTAGTAGTTAATAGTTACATTCGACGAAAGGGGATTGGTATGAAAAGAGTAGTGTTAGCTATAAAAAATGTACTTGTATTAGAAGCAGTTTCTAATGCTTTAAGGCGAAAAGGATTTTTAGTCACTAATGCATCGTCACAAGATGCTCAAGAAATCTTAAATTTAACTGATGGTTTGTTAGCGCATTTTCTCATTATGGACGTGTTAAAAACAGAAGAATGTTCCTTTGATAAAAGAATGGATATTGTTAAGCTTATTAAGAATCAAAATCTAGATATCAAAATTGCTTTTCTTGTTGATAATGCTTCAAATGAAAATGACGCTTACAAAATTAAGCGTGTTAAAGAAGAAGGAATGATTGATACATTTTTCTATGAATCAGTTCCATCGGATTATCTTGTTGATGTTCTTGATTCGCTTTAAAACGAAACAAAAATTGATTTAGGAGAAATAAAATGAAAAAGAATATTTTTAAAATAATTATGCCTTTATTTATGCTTATATTAATGCCACTAAGTATAGCTTCTTGTGATAAAGAAAATAGTAGTAGCGCTAATTCTTTATCAACAAGCGAAGAAAGAGCAATTACTTCAGAAGTTAATTTGACTTATACACATACAAAAACTGAAGTTAAGTGGGCAAGTGAAGAAATAAAGAAAGCACAATTAGAAGAAATGGAAATTGATGAAGAGACATTCTTCAATAGTTATGACGAAGCTAAATTAGATGTTAGTTTTTTAGAAAATAACAATTCGGAAATTGTATTTAGTATGAATGGTAAAGCCGAATTATGTAATGTTTTTTATAAAAAAGACAGTCAATCTATTACCTTTTATGATACCGAAGACGATATGAAAAATAATAATGTTAAAACTGATATGGGCATTTTCTCTGGAAAATTCAAATTAGCAACGGATTATAAAACGTTATTTTGGATAGCAGAAATGCCAAATATCTTAACTGTAACATTATCTTGTACAATTAAATAATTAAAAACTAAGGAGAAAAATAATGAAAAAAAGAAAATTATCAATATTTATGTTATCTTTATTACTATCTTCAGCGCTTTTTAGCTTGACTGGATGTAATAAAAAAGGAAACTCTACAAGCACAGGTGGAACAAGTGATAATTCCACTAAAACAAGTGTTACTCATGAACATACATTCGCTACAGAGTGGAGCAAAAATGAGACGGAGCACTGGCATGAGGCAACATGCGAACATAAGTCAGAAACTAAAGACAAAGCTAAACATACATGGGATGAAGGAAAAGTAACAACACCTGCTAGCACTGATGAAGAAGGAGTAAAAACTTTTACTTGTATAGTTTGTAAACAAACAAAAACAGAAAAAATTGATAAACTTCCACATACGCATACATTTGCCACTGACTGGAGCAAAGACGAAGAAGGACACTGGCATGAGGCAACTTGTGAACATAAATCAGAGAAAAAAGATTATGCCACTCATACATGGGACGAAGGTGTTGTAACTACAGAACCAAATTATGGAGTTGATGGTGTAAAAACATTTATCTGTACAGTTTGTAAAGAAATAAAAACGGAATCTATTCCTGCTTTAGTTGGCTTCTTTATGCCAATTACAGATGTGTTTAGTATTACTGGTAAGGGTGTAGTAGTTACTGGTACTATTGTTAGTGGTACAGTAAGAGTTAATGATACTTTAACAATGTCAGGAGTTAATAAAAATGTTGTTATCACTACCATTGAAAAAAATAAGAAAACATTAGACAGCGCTACAGTAGGTGATGAAGTAGGTCTATTACTTAGCGGTATTACTAAAGATGAAGTTAAAAGAGGATATACTCTTTATACTCCAAATAGCAAACAAAATTATAATCAGGTTAAATTAAACTTAACTACTTTAACTAAAGAACAAGGTGGAGTAAATACACATCTTGTATCTAATGCACAAGTCGTTGCAAAACTTTATCCAAACGTAAAAAATGAAACAAAATCATACGTTGGAGAAGTAAAAGGACGCGTTATTTTTCCAAGTAATCTAGAAACATTTGCTCCAGGAGAAACACATGTTGTAACCATTATTTTTGAATCATCAGTTGTAGTTGATAAAAACATGGATATCGGTATTATGTATAATGGCAAAATGATTGGTTCTGGTCTAGTGACTGAATTAGAACAACATACACACGATGATAATTATGATGAAATTGGTAAATGTATAGTTTGTGGCTTTGATCAATATTTATCCTTTAACTATGATTCAAGTTCGGAAGAATATAGTTATGAAACTCATTTAGAAGTAAATGGAAGACATTTCTTTAAAATCACTCCAAAAAGTGATAATACCGAGACGGAATGGCAAGTTGAAATTGAGGGTACAACTGAAGAAAACTATGAAGTTATCATTTACGATTCAAATTATAAAGATATAAAAGATAATTATGCTTTTATGTTAACAAACTCAACCTATTATATTGTCGTTATTGGTAAGGATAATGTAAATGATATTACGATTAAAGTTGTTGATACTTGGCTTTAATACCTATGTGATAAAAAAATAACAAAGAAACATTCAAAGCCGTTATCATGACGGCTTTGATTTTTTAGGAGGTAGAATATGAAAAGAAAAAATTTAGAATGTGCATTTCTAACCATGTTTATTTTAGTAGCTTCATTGACCTCGTGTAATAATGAAGTTAGCAAGTTAACTGATTCTAGTGGTGTCAATGTAACAGGTCACTTTGATAAAGGAAGTAAACTTGTTGTAACAAAAATTGAAGATGCAACACGCGAACAAAAAACTAAGATTTATGAGAATGGGCTTTGTGTTGACTATGATTTACATGTTTACGATATATCCATTCAAAAAGATAACGTAAAAATTGAACCAAATGGTAAAACTAAAGTAACAATTGACTTTCCAAATAGTTCATCTAATGGTCATCGAGTATTTCATTTTAAAAACGATGGCGATATGGAAGTGTTAGAAGTCATAATAAAAAATAAGAAGTTATCATTTGAAACTAATAGTTTTTCAATATTTATTATTGGTGAAAATAAGCCAGAAATTTATAATTATGATATTACTTATAATCTAAATGGCGGTAGTTTTGCTTCTGACGCTAACATCATTAACAAATATAGCAATGAAAGTAGTTTTCCTTTAACTTTACCAATTCCAACAAAGGAAAGTTATATTTTTAAGGGTTGGGAAAATGCGTACGGAATTGTTATTAATGAAATTGATAGTAAAATGCGTGGTAATCTTGTTTTAACTGCTAAATGGAGTGAAGCCTTATATACCATTTCTGAAGATGAAAAAATAGTTACATTTGGTAGTTATCCACAAAATCTAATTTCTGATAAAGAACTTGTGGCAAAACTTAATGAAAATATCAGTGCCTTACCTAAACTAAACGAACATAACGAATGGAATAGTTTTAATTTTTATAGTAAAAACAAAATCAGCCATTATTCTTGGTATAAAGATGTTGAATATGATGGCAATAAGTATCGTGCAGTTTATTTTAATTCTTGGCGTTTAAAAAGTACTGAAGATGAAACTACGGATACAAATTGGGATGGATCCACAATTGGTAACCAAATGGGAAATGGCGTGAAATTAAATACTATTTATTGGTTTAAATTCACTCCACTTAAATGGCGTGTTTTAAAAATGGATAATGAAAAAGCGTTTTTAATGTGTCAAAATTCAATTTACGCCATGCAATTCCAACATGATTTAGAAATGAATACACCAAGTGATTATTCTAAAAGTGATATTCGTGCTTGGTTAAATAATTCTTTTTATAATTTAGCATTTGCTGAAGCACAACAAGATATAATAGCTACTACACTAGTAGATAATAGTGTAGAAAGTGCTGATGCGCATAATAAAGAATATACTTATAATCAAGGTGGTTATGGACAATCATGTGAAGACACAAATGACAAGGTGTTTTTATTAAGTATAAACGAATTAACAAATAAAGAATATGGATTTTCTGAAACTAAAGCTGAATGGAATAGAAAAACCTCAAATCGATCAATTTGGTGGACCGAGTATGCTAAATATCTTGGAGGATTAGTAATCAATAGCGCGCAATATTATCCAAATTGTGACTGGTGGTCAAGATCGCCAATATATTTTAAATTAAAATATGAAAATAAAAATGCCGCATCTTTAACGGATGCAGATACATATGTTGCAAATTCATCAATGGTAAATCAAATACAATATGGCGTTGTTCCAGCGCTTTGGATAGAATTATAAAACAAATTAGGTTCGGACTTTAATAGTTCGAACTTTTTACAAATCACTAAAGTTAGTTCAAACTAATTGAGACAAATATGACGCTATGATAAAATATTTTTGAAAAGAGGATTTTACTATGTCTTTAGTAATGATAAAAGTATTTTTGTTTATTGCCTTTATTGGGCATATATTATGTATGTTTTGTGACCGAGCCATTACCTATACTCCAAACTGAAGATTTAATTTTAAAGATCTAAGTGATAATGCTAAACTTTCAAAATTATTTGAAGGTGCTTCACAAAAAAGACAATTGTTTTCTATGCTAGCGGGTGTTCTTTCTTTAATTATGACAAGTTTCGGTTATATCGCTTTATATGAATATGTTAAAAGCTATTCATCAACTTATGGCATAATTTTACTTATTTCATTAGTGTTACTTATGGCTTCTGGAACCGCTCATCATGTATTTTGCGGAGTAGTTGAATGGTTTTATATTCGTTTAGGTAGAACTGAAGAAGCAAGAGAAGCAATTTTAGAATTTTTTAAGAAAACAATATCTACAATGTATGTTTCTTTTCTTGGCGCAATAGCATTTAGTATTACTTTATTTATTGCCCTTATTAGCGGCATTACTCCTTTACCTACTTGGACATGTGTATTTAATTGCATTATATTCTTTATTGCATTGTTTCCATTTCGTATTGTTGGATCATTTAATATTGCTAGTGCTTTAACATTCTTAAGTTTATTTATTACTCTTTGTATTATTTAACAAAATAATTACCTATTTTTACTTTTATTTCCTGTTTTCATAGTATTTATTGTATAATTTACTTGTAATTAATACGTTGAAGTGAGGGGATAATTATGTTTGATAAAGAACTTATTCAAAAAATATGTGATGTTACATGCACAAAAGATGAAGTGTGTAGAGATCAGACTACCATTAAATATGATACGCAATACCCATTTAAAAAGTATTTCAATCTTGACTCAATAGTTAAGGCGGTTGGAATGTATACAAATCATAAATGGAATGATGCAACTTTAGCATCATGGTTTTGTATTTATAATTGGATTATATGTGGCGGTTTTTCAGATGACTTAAAAGAAAATTTAACACCTCTTGAAGAATTTTTAAAAGAAGTAATATCATGGGATTTAGATGGTTTATCTTTTTTTGATGAAAGTGTGTCAGAAAAAAGTGAAGATCTTACGAATGTTATACAATCATTTAAAGATTTTTTGCATATTTTAAACACAATAAATGATTGGAAATGCTATTATGCTTGTGTTGGTGAAGAATGCAAATGGAACGACGAAAATTATATTGTTCTTATTAATGACAAAACAAAAGAATATATGATGGTTAGTTCTGCTTTCCTTGAAATTGAATATTCTGATGATATTTTTCATCATTTAGAAGATAAAGAATTTATTCAATTAATCAAAGAATTAAAAAGAAATAATTATAAAAGCTTGCCTCATTCAGAATATTGGTATAATCAAATGATTGAAGAAGAATATGCTGACATCAATTTTTAAAATTTGAGGATGCGATTAAAAATGGAATTTAGTAATACAACTCAATTAATTGGTAAAAGAATTATATGGCGTGGTGTCATGTATTTATTATACGCTCTTATGTTTATTGTAGTTAGCATTTGGCTTTTTATAAGTATCAAAGCCACGAGTAATCCTGATACTTTTCTAATAACTACTTTTTGTCTAACTGTAGTTATATCGATCATGTTTTTAATTATTGCTGTTCCTAAACTTTTAAGAAGAAAAGACGCTATATACGTAGATTTAAACTCTTTAATCATTAGAAAAAATAAAGATAGTTCTATTTTATTTACTGATATTGAAAATATTCAATTATCATTTAATAAATATCATATGGGTGGTAGACGTTATCGTAACTTTTCATCGGGGAAAATAGTTATAACACTTAAAAATAACAAAATAGTATATGTTGATGATATTAAAGATGTAGAAAATGTTTGTGTTTCATTAAGAAAAATTGTTTTAAATAGATAGTGGCTGTTTTATAATAAAAATGATGTTTGTTTCAAGAAAAACACAGGAGGAAAAATAATGGAAAGAAAAAAGTTTAATCGTGGAACAATGACCGGTGGGATTATTAGAATTTGTGTTGCTATTGTGGCTATAATAATTGCTTCAACTATATTAAGTTCAACAATAAGTTCATGGGATAAAGACGAAATGGGTGGAAGTATCTTTATGTGCTTTATTGCGGGAATTATTATTTGTGCATCTATTTATTTTATTGTTAATGGCGTTAAAATGGTAATTGATGGAAAGAAGTCACTAGAAGTTTTAAAAAAAGGACATGAAGAATCTGGAAGAATACTTGATTTAACAGAAACAGAAGTAACTGAGAATCATAATGGTGCGGTATCCCACTATATTATTTATAATTTAAAATTTGAATATACCGATGATTTTGGTGATTTAGCGGAAAGTGAAGAACAAGTAAGTGACAAAGTTTATGACAAACTAAAAGAATTAGAATTGATTCCAATAGTGGTTTATAAAGAACGTGCAGTTTTTGATCGAAATAAATTTGAAAAAGATAATTTTTAATAAAAGAGTGTGTTTTATATGGGAAAGTTTAATAATATTGAAGATATAGTTTGTAGTCCTCAAGATAGTGATGAAAAAACTTTTAATACTATGTGCAAAGTAGTGAATGTTGAAGGTCCAATTATTGAAACAGAATTGGCAAAATATTATTTGTATGGTATAGGATGCGAAAAAAATGAGACTATGTTTTTAAAATATATCAATATGGCAATCAATAGTGATTTTGCTAAAGCGTATGCTCTATATGGCGAATATTGCTGCATGAAAGGTGATTATGAAAAAGGCTTTAAATATTTAAATATTTCCGCTAACAAGAATTGTGGAGATGCTTATTATTATTTAGCAAAGAAATATGAAAATGGTGTTGGTGTCATGGGCGATTTTTCTAAAACTTGTGAACTTTATAAAAAAGGAGCAATGCTTGGAAATATTAGTTGTATGCAAATGTGTTATACTTATGGCGTTGATTTTAGAAATCCTTCTGAAATGATTTATAAAGAATATAGTCCAAAAGAATTGCGCATGCATTTGAGCAAATATGAACATGATCCACGCACAATTTATTCATTTAATTATTACTCTTTACTACATTATTCTGTCTACGATTATGGTAATGATATAGTTGATTTGATTAGTATTTTATCTTTGCATAGATATCTAGGATATTATGATACAGCTTCAAAAAATACTAATATATTACTAAATTTGTGTAGTACTGGCTGTGATATTGGTTCAGACTTATGTTATTTTGTCATGTCTGGACTTTTTGAAATGGGAATTGGCGTTCAAAAAGATTTAGGAATTGCATTAAATTGGTTGATAAGAGGCGTTGAAGAATCGAATTCATACATTTGCTTGATGCAGTTAATTAAGACTTATTATGATGGATCATTAGGTGTTAAAGATTATAATTTAGCTAGAAAATATATTAATCTATTTAAGACTAATTTTCCAAATAAATATGCTGATAGTAATGATAGAGTATTTAAAATAAAAGAAATCGAAAAACAAATTTCTTAATTTGCAACCACAAAATTCAGCTTTGATTTATTGCGGGCTGAGTTTTTTTTATGCAAATTTAGATATCTTTATCAAAAGTATATTTTTTAATTGGAGACTAATAATTAATGTTTATAAAATGCAATTTAAATTTTTTGGTAATAACTATTTTCCATTTGCTCATAATCCTAAATCCTTTTTGATTTCGCTCTTAAAATCGTTAAAGTCTGTGCATTCTCCATTAGCATATGACTTTGCTGATTGATTCATCAATTTATCAAATTGTTCGTCTGTTAATACTTCAAATGATGTAGGTTTATTAGTTTCAGGCAATTTTATGTCAAAAGGAATTTTTCTTTGTAAGGCAATTTGGCGTAGATAAATTTCTATAGCTGTTGCCATAGATATTCCTAGCTGGTTCAATACATTTTCTGCTTGTAATTTGATATTAGGGTCGACTCTAGTAAAAATAGTTGTAGTTTTTGGCATAAAAATTTAACCTCCAATATTTTTCTAATAATATTATGTACAATATGTTTGCATTACGCAATCATACTTCTAAAGTAAATAATGAATTATCATCTTTAATTACATCGAAATGAGTCGTAGACGTTATTTGTAATCGCTGAATTTAATTTTGTTTTATAGCGGATTACATTTTTTATGTGCAAAAATGTGCAAAAAAGTGCAAAAATATGCAAAACAAATCGCAAATAGTGTATAATATTATTGGGTGATTATAATGAATCTTAAAGAATTACGATTATCAAAGGGATTAACGCAAAAAGAATGTGCAAAGTATCTTAATATTTCACTTAGAAGTTATCAAATATACGAAAATGATTTGAGTGAAAATAAAAGTACAAAGTATATGATGATTTTTAATAAACTTCAATCTTATAAAAGTGATATTTTAACAAAAACAGAACTACACTATTATACTAATGTGATAAGTAATAATAACTTGTTATTTTTGCATGAAAAAGTAAAGACTTACAAAAAAAGAGATTGTTTTCAATCGTTAGAAAGATTTATAAAAGAAAGCAATTGCGGCAAAATTTGCGCTATTTATGGATTACGTAGGACGGGTAAAACTACACTAATATTTCAAATGCTTGGCGAACTACCTATTGATAAAACTGCTTATATTAAAGTTCAAGTTACTGATTCAATGGCTAATTTAACTAAAGATCTTTATACATTGCATAATGTGGGTTACAAGTATGTTTTTATTGATGAAATAACATTACTAAGCGATTTTATAAATACCGCAGCGGTATTATCCGATGTTTTTTCCATGATGGATATGAAAATTATTGTTTCTGGCACAGATTCTTTAGGATTTATGATGGCAAGTCGCGATGAATTATATGATCGTTGTATAATGGTTCATACATCATTTATTCCTTTTAGAGAGTATTACAAATTATTAAATATTCATTCTATTGATAAGTATATTGAATATGGTGGAACTTTAAAAATGGAAAATATGAGTTTTGATGATAATGATATTAATAATGATGAAGTATCATTTAGAGATGATGAAAGCACAAGAAAATATATTGATACCGCAATTAGTAGAAATATTCAAAACACTCTAAGAAATGATCACTATGGTGAATATTTTAATCAGCTAAAAGGACTTTATAATAATGGTGAACTTACTAATGTTATTAATCGAGTAGTGGAAAATATAAACCATGATTTTTTATTAAAAGTAATTGAAGATAAATTTAAATCACATGATTTTGGTTCAGCAAAAGATTTATTATTACATGGAGCCCCATCATTAAGAGCCTTTGTATTAAATGATGTTGATAAAGATGCTATTTTACAAAAATTAAAAGAATTAATTGAAATAAAAGAAAAAGAAGAGTTAAAAGTAAATATAACGCAAGACATTATTGAAAAAGTAAAACAATACTTAATAATGCTAGAATTAATTGTTAATTGCCCAACACGTTATGAAAGTGGTAGTTACGAAAACCATTATTTATTTACTCAACCAGGTATGCGATATGCAATAGCTAAAGCATTAGTTTATTCTTTATTGCAAGATGCCTATTTCAATACCATATCTGAAGTAGATAAAAATTATGTTATTAATAAAATATTAGAAGATGTGAAAGGAAAAATGTTGGAAGAAATAGTTTTATTAGAAACATTCAAGGTAATTCCTTCATCATTAGAAGTATTTAAGTTTAAATTTAATAGTGGCGGAGAATTTGATATGGTTATTTATAATAAAATTAAAAATACTTGCCAATTATATGAAGTAAAACATAGCGATAAAATAAATGATAAACAAACACGTTTTCTTTTAGATGAAGATAAATGCAATTTGATTGAAAATAAATATGGAAAAATAACTAAGAAATATGTTTTATATCGTGGAAAATCAAAACAAGTCAGTGACGTTAATTACGAAAATGTTGAAGAATTTTTAATTAATATTAAGAAATTATTCTTGCTAAAATCATAATTGCTTTTTTTGATTTCTATTTTAAGGCTGTTAAAATTAAACGATGTACTTATTAAAAAAATTAGTTACAACTAACTTGTAATTGAGATATTTGTTTTCCAATGATAGAATAAGTTATAAGGAGTTACTTATTATGGATAACAAAGAACTAATTTATGATAAAAATTGTCATGTTTTATATAGCAAAGCATGTGAAAAAGAAATAAAAAGCAAATTAGCATTACATTATAATTTAAAAGATCAAGAAGAAATGTGGAATAAATTTCAACTAAAATATATTGAATTTTTAAGCGATTGGCGTACTGATTTAGGTGGAAAGAAAAACTTTCATAATGGTGCAGGTGGAACATATGATTCTATTGCTATTATGACTTATTATGTTGTTTGTAAAGATGTTACTTCTTTAGAAGAATTACAAGAAATTGAATGTAACATAATTTTACCAGCATTTAAGAAATTAGGATTTGTTAATTGCAACCGTCCGATATTTAAAAAACTAATGTATCGAGCTTTTATGTCTGCAAAGAAAAAATGTGATAAATGGCATGATTATAAAATGAATGTTCATGAATTTAAAAAAGATGAACCAATCTTTTATGAATTTACTGCTTGCCCTGTCGCAGAATTTGCAAGAAAACATAACTTAGTTCATGTTATGCCTGCTTTATGTAATCCAGATTATATGGCTATGGAATTAATTCATGCTAAATTAGTAAGAACTAAAAACTGTGCAACTGATGATGTATGTGATTATCGAATTGTTGGTAATGAAGATAACTATTTAAAAGAACACCCACAATATACTGATGAGATGGGATTTATAAGAAACAAATAATATGATTTTTTAACTAATTCTTACTTTAACTATTTATAATATGAAAATATAATAATTAGAGATTGGAGAAAAAGAAGTATGATTATTAATACTGGTCAAAGGACAGATATTCCAGCTTTTTATTCAAAATGGTTTATGAATAGAATAAAAGAAGGATATGTTTATGTAAGAAATCCCTACTATCCAAATTTAGTGACGAAGTTTATTTTAGATCCAAAGGTTGTGGATATAATTGGATTTTGTACCAAAAATCCTTCCCCAATGTTTCCTTACTTAGATGAATTAAGTAAATTTCGCCAGTTTTGGTATATTACCATAACAGGATTAGGAAAAGATTTTGAGCCGAATGTCCCACATGTTGATAAAGTTATTGAAGATTTTAAATATTTATCAAGTAAAATCGGAAAATCATCCGTTGCTTGGCGTTATACTCCCATTATAATTAACGATAAATATCCTTTAGAAAGACATATTCGTGCATTTGAATATATCGCCGCAAAACTAGAAGGTTATACTGAACTAGCGGTATTTGGTTTTATTGATTTATATGACAAATTAAAGAAAAATCAACCAGATATTAAAGATGCAAGTGAAGAAGAAAAAATTACTTTAGCAAAAGAATTTCTACGTATTACTAATAATCATCATTTAAAATTAAGATTATGTTCAAAAGAAAAATGGTTAAAAGAATATGGTGTGGATGTTGATGGATGTATGCGTTTAGAAGATTATGAAAATGCTGGTAATTTCATCTTAAAACCAACTAGTAAAATGCAAGCAAGAAAAGGATATTGTGCCTGCTTTTTATCTAATGATATTGGCGCTTACAATTCTTGTATGCATTTATGTAAATATTGCTATGCGAATGGAAATGTTAATCAAGTTATAAATAATTATCGTAATCATGATGATAATTCTCCGCTACTTATTGGGAACTTAAAAGACACCGATATTATAAAAGAAGCAAAACAAGAATCATGGATTGAAAGGAGAGAAAAGCTATTCTAAATGAGTGAGATTTTAAGAAAATTAGTCAATGAGGCTGACGCAATTGTTATTGGTGCTGGCGCAGGCTTAAGTGCTGCGGCAGGATTTGAATATGGTGGAAAAACATTTTTAGATAATTTTGCTTATATGCATGATAAATATGGCTATAGTGATATGTATAGTGCGGGTTTTCATTATTTTAATAGTCTTGAAGAAAAATGGGCATATTGTTCAAAGATGATTTATTTAAATCGCTATAAGTTTGAAGCACGTGATTTATATAAAAGATTATATGATCTAGTAAAAGATAAAAATTATTTTGTTATAACCACAAATGTTGATCATCAGTTTCAACTCGCTGGTTTTTCAAAATCAAGATTATTTTATATGCAAGGTGATTATGGTTTATTTCAATGTAGTGTTCCTTGTCATAATAAAACATATGATAATGAAAAAGAAATCCTAGAAATGATTAAAAATATTAAAGATAATAAAATACCCACTAATCTTATTCCAAAGTGTCCAAAATGTGGAAGACCAATGACTACTAATTTAAGATGTGATGATACATTTGTAGAAGATGAGGGATGGCATTTAGCTAAAAAAAGATTTGCTGCTTTTATTAAAGAAAATAAGAATAAAAAGGTTTTATATTTAGAGCTTGGCGTAGGCTATTCAACACCAATTTGGATTAAATATCCATTTATTCAAAATACTTATCAAAATCCGAAAGCTACATACGTTTGTGTTGACAAAGGATTTATTTAT
>CALBGF010000095.1 GCA_937893635.1 uncultured Mollicutes bacterium
TATTTATGCAACCAAAACCATTTTCAATGGGAGTACGTATTGAACATTTACAAAGTGAAGTTAATAAATCGCAATATGGGAAAGAATATAAGAATAAAAAATTACCAGTTGCGGATTATAAATTAGCGGTTCATCTCCCAAATGGTCGCACATTATATTCATTTTGCATGTGTCCAGGTGGTGTAGTAGTGGGATCTAATACAATGACGGATTCTATTGTCACTAATGGAATGAGTTTTTTCAAAAGAGATTTAGAAAACGCTAATTCAGCTTTGTTAGTTAATGTTAATATTGAAGACTATTATAAATCTTCGCCACTTGATGGTATGTATTATCAAGAAAAATATGAAAAATTAGCGTTTAATAAAAATCATCCATATTTTGCTCCAATGCAAAAAGTAGAAGATTTTTTACTTAATCAAGAAACCAAAAATATTGGACGAGTTAAACCATCTTATGAACCGGGTGTGTACTTTACAAATTTAAATAATTTATTACCTGATTTTGTTAGCGAATCTTTAAAATTAGGTATTCCATTATTAGCGAAAAAATATCCATTTTTTAAAGATTATTCCGCAACTATGACAGGAATTGAAACTAGATCATCTAGCCCAATTAAAATTCCTCGTAATGAAATAGGTGAAACAAATATTAATGGTGTATATCCATGTGGCGAAGGAGCGTCTTATGCTGGTGGAATTATGTCTGCCGCTATTGATGGATTGCGTATTGGCGAATTTATAAAAAATAAGTATAATAAATAATTGTGTTAGAAAACTAAGAAAGGAGTGTTAAAAATTGCTATTTAAATATATTATCTATTTTATAAAAAATGCATGGTTTGTATTTTTATATAAAGCATTTCATAAGATTAAAAGTTGTGAAAGATTTTGTGGAAAAAAGAATATAACTCTAGAATATAGTGATAACATCCTTTATGAGAAGATTATGTCTAATCAACCATTTATGGCTGTGCGTTATGGAGCGGTAGAATTATCTTGCATTAATAATGGGGAAAAAATTAATTTAAAATTGAAAAAATCTTTTAAAAATTCGGTTAAATATTCTATGAAAAATAATGCGGGATTTTTTCCTTGTGAAGATCGATATTTAAATCAATATAATGAACTAATGGATATGGTTATGAAAGATACGGATATATTAGGTATTTCTGGTATTCATATGGAAGATTATTTTTATACAAAACAATGCAAAAATGCTACAACTATTCAATATTTTGCTTTTGAACCAATTAATAAAAAATGGTTAAAAGCTTTAAATAATAAAAAAGTTTTAATTGTTACTCCTTTTAAAGATGATGCTTTAAAACAATTAGAAAATAAAAAATATTTAAATGATCTAAAAAATATTAATGCAACTTTTGTTGTGCTAGAAGCAATACAAAGTATTGGAAATAACAAAACTAGTTTTCATAATTGGTTTGATGCGTTAGAATATATGAAAGAGGAAATAAGCAAACTTGATTTTGATATTGCTCTTATTGGTGCTGGCGCTTATGGTACCCCTCTATGCCAATTTGTTAAATCTCTAGGTAAGCAAGCCATACAAACAGGCGGAGCAACTCCATTATTATTTGGAATTGTTGGAAATCGTTGGCTAAGTAGAGATTATGTAAAAAAACAAATTAATGAACATTGGATACGCCCGAGTGTAAAACCAAATGGCTATGAAAATGTTGAGAAAGGATGTTATTGGTAACATGGAAGAAAAAACAAGTAGTTTTGCAGTCTTTAAAGATTTGATACCTTTATTTGCGGTCGAGTTAGTAATATTAACTTTACTTAATTTTGCTAATTTATCCACAATTTACCGTATTATGGCTATTGTATTAATGGCTATGGCCATTGTTCCAATTGTTAAATCACTACCAAAAGAAAAGAGTACTATTCCCTTATTAATGGAAGTTGGTTCTTTATTTCTTTATTTCTTGTTATCTTGTACTTTTGGTCAATTAGCGTACGGAGACTTCTTAATAATTGCTTCATTAGTATTAGGGGCATTAGGATTCTTCACATTAGGGTGCCATTATGGCTTATTTAAAGATAAAAGAACATCATTTAAAAATGTTTTATCCGCAATTTACATCGGAATTGGTGCATTTAGTTTATTGAGTTTGATTGTTACTATTTATGGAATGGGAGTTCCATTTCACGCTATTCACTTTGCTAATCCTATTTATGGCAGTCAATATGCTTTAATAGAACAAGCACGAATTATCATAGATGTATTTTCAGATTTAGATTTTGTATCTGCAGTTCCTAATCAATTCGGTGTAGCTTTTTTAGGTAATTTCGCTGTACTTGCTTCAACAGGTATTTATGTAACATTATTTACAAATCGAAAAGAAGACAAGTTTTTATGGTATGGATCGTTATTTGGCGGATTGTGCGGAGTTGCTACAATGCTATTAATTCCTATCATATTTGCATTAGTATTATTTATACTTGGATTAATCACTTGCTTACTTATTCGTTTTAAAAATAAGAAAACAAAATTATATTTTATTATATTTGGATCTATTACCTTATTAGCGTTAATTGGATATTTAGTATTTAGAATTGATTATCGTGTACATCGTAGTAATTACGCAAATATGAACTATATTCTTAAAGCGATTTTAACCCAACAAATAGGACTTACCAAATATGCTAGTAATACTAAATTCTTTTTGACAGAGGTAAAAGTATCTTTTGTGGGAACGCTAATTCCTAATGGATATTCTTATATAACATCAGGAAATTTATTAGTTGATGTATTATATCAAAGTGGAATATTGCCATTTATAATGGTTATAGTTTTCTTTGGAACGGTAATTTATGAATTGATAAAATATATCAAAAATGATGATGAATTTAATATAAAAATTGGTGTTATTACTTTATCAATTTTCTTTGGTATTACATTACTTATTAATTATGTTGGTTTATTACTTGTAGAAAATTTTGTGTTTTTAGGAATGTTGCTATTATTTGGATATATGGCTACATATAACATCAAACACAAAAAGATCCAAGTTCAATAAATATTAGTCAAATTAATCGTAAAAAAATCACCAAATTTTGAGATTGGTGATTTTTTTAATTCAAGAATCTTTTATCTTTTCCAAGTGGAATAAGGAAGTGACATATCGTACATTTTTACAAATGATTTGCGATTGTTATTTTCATCAATTATTTTATTTTCTTCTTCCCATGAACCGATATATTCCATAAATAATCCACTGTTTTTTTGCTCTTCAGTTAATTCTAATCTTTCAAATTTAAATCCAATCATTTGAATATTATCTAGTCCTGTAGAATTATCTAAAACTTTTGTAACATCAATATAATATAAGTGTGTTCCTAGACTTGATATCTGAAGTGTGGTTACAAAACTAAAATTATAAATATCAAATTCTCTTTTGGCCTTATTAGTGTTTTTATATAAAGTGGCAGTAGCTTTCATATATAAATTTTGTGTATTGTGTGACATATATAATGCAATACCTTTTACTTCATTGGCAGTCCTATTTTCAAAATCTACGACAATACCATTAGAAAGCAATCCTAATCTAGAATTTGCTCTTGCACCACTGCAAGAAATTTCACCATCAAATAATTTGTTGTAGTGAATATTATTTAGGCCAGATTCTTTTATTATGCCAGTATTGCTAGCAAATTCAAATTCGTTTTGCCCCTTCTTAATGCTATCAGGTAAGTTAGCATATTCATAAATTAAAGTATCATTAGAGGAACTAACATCATAATCAAAAGTTTCATTAACAGTATATTTATCAACATAATTTTTTTCTGGGAATGCTACATTGCTATCCTTACACACATTAGCGTCTAATCCGCATCCACATAAAAGTAGTGGAACAAATAAAGCAAAGCATTTTTTCTTCATACTATCACCTCTAATTAATTTTTAACCATTTAGATATTTCATAATCGGCCTTATCATCATCAAGTATTAATGTGCCTTTTGCAGGTGTAAATGTCATTTCTCCAAAATAGATAACGCCGTTTATATTATACAAGTCGACTCGAACAAAAGGAAATGGTTTTGCTAATAATTCTGCAGTTTCTATCATTTTGTCATAGTTTGCGGGTTTTTCAAGTTCGTAATCGGTTTTTTTCCAGCCGTTAAATTGTGCGCCATCAAAAGGCGTCCAATCAATGTAGTAATTATTGTATCTAATATCTACGCCACGTCCGGTAACAACATATAGATATTTAGCTACGCCGTTAAATACATGAATTTTATATTCAACAGGAAGACTATTCTCATCGCCAATATATTTTTCGATGATTATTTGTGGCTTAATTTTAGCATAATGTAATTCAATAGTCTTTTTTCCATAATTTGTTTTTAACCATTTATCAAATTTTTTCTTCAAAAACTTTTTATCAATATTATTTTTATCTTTGACAATATAATTAAATCCAGAAGCGTGTGAGCATTTCATAACAAATTGTGAAGGCAACTTATCAAAATTAATATCATCAAATTTATTGTAAACTCCTAAACAAGGAATGAGACATTTACTTAGTCCTAAAGAAGATACATAATCACGAACTTCAACACGAGATGCACATTTTCTTACTAAATCATTTTTTGGATATTCATATAAACGTAAATGTTGAAGCTTTTCGGTGTATCTTGTAGGATTTTTTAAGTTAAGTTTATGGTGAGTTATATATTTGTATTGTAGTTTCACATATAATGTAGGAGATAAAAACTTGACTAATCCTCTAAATGGCAGAGCCATATACCTTAAAAATAAATTTTCTTTTAAATTTTTGTTGCGCATTTATATCACCGTTGTTATTATATCAAATACCGATATAATGTGGTGATAAAAAATAGCGAACTGAAGAAAAAAGTGCTATCATACTAATGTGAAAGACAGGTGATTATATGAAAAATGCTTTAAAGATAAAACATATTTTGGTTACAAGTATAATTTTATCCGCTCTTGTTATAGTTTTTTTCATTGTTAATCTCGTGCTAGAATTGAATGGCATAATTTTACCATACAAAGCAATTGCTGTTTTCACTTTGATTTTCGTTATTGCCATATTAATTGCGTGGGTGAGCGGCGATATAAGAGCTAATAAATATCGTAAGAGAAACAAACTATGGTCTGGACCTTTACCTAGTGAAGTTAAGCAATCAGTTTGGAATATTCGTACACCGTTTTTAATTATGGCTATAGCAACAATGATACTTGCTATAATTTACCCTTTGATAGTTAATTAAATTATCAAAATGAAAGCCGTTTCTTGCACATATTATATATAATATGTCACTTAGAAATGCAAAAAACATTGACACACCGCTTAAGCGGTAGTATCATTATGTCAACTACCTAAGTTCAAGGTTTTTATTATAAATAAAAAGGAGGATTTTTATGAACAAAAAATCAAAAATTTTATTCATGTTAGTAGCGGCTGGAACCGTTCTAGCAGGATGTAACAACAAAGTACAGTATGAAACGTTTGATATTGTTGATAATGCATACATCCCTAGCACATACAAAGGAAAAAGTATTTATCGTGCATATATCGCAACACCATTAAAATCGTTAAATACTCCACTTACTATGTCAGCGGAAAATGCACAACATATTGCAAACTTCGTTGATGGCTTATTGGAGAATGACTCTTATGGTCGCTTAAGCAAGGCTTTAGCAGAAAAAGTATTTGTAAATGATGAAATGGATGAATACACATTCTATATCCGCGGTGGAGTTGAAAATCCAATCCCATGGATGACAAGTGAAGGCATTCAATATGTTGATCGTACAAATGGCCAACAAGTAGTAACAGGTGAAGACTTTATCACAGCTGCTAAATACGCTCTTGATGCTAATAACTTATCAGATTGCTATTATTTACCTGCTATGTTTATTAAAGGCGGATATGAATATTGGGCATATACTTACTCTCTTTATTATAGAGATAATCTAGCTAGTTCAAATCCAATTCCAGGATTATCCGCGGCTTCATTAAAGACTAATGATGGCTTAGCTAAAGCAACTGTTTATTTTGCTAAACAATATGGTCACCTTGACTTAAATGTTACTGCTAATGACATTCCTGCAATTGCATCTTTCTCTCGTGTTGGTATTGAAGCTGGAAAAACTACTGATGCAAAGACAAACAAAGAATACTATTATGTTAAGTATACTCTTCAACAACCTGCATCTTATTTCCCATCTGTATTAACTTACACACCATTCTTGCCTGTTAATCAAAGCTTTGTTACAAATGTTGCAAGAAATATTAGAAGTTATGGACGTTCAAATAATAACTTCTTATACAATGGCGCTTTCTATTTAAGTGAATGGACAGAAAATAAACTAGTTTATAAACAAAACAACAACTATTGGGACAAGAAAAATGTACATGTAAATCAAATTCAATATACAGTTCTTCCAGAAAATACTAATGATGACTTCATTCGTAAAGAATTTGAAAAAGATAATATTGATGCATTCGGTGTTTCTCAAACTGACCAAGATGGTTGGAAACAATATGTTACTGGTAAAGATAACTCAGGATCTATTGAAAATCCAGTAGATGAACGTGTTTATTCACGTGAAATTGATGCAATTAATTCAACATTCTATACTCAATTAAACGTTAATAGAGAAGAATTTGCTTCAAGTAGTAAAAACTCAATGCTTACACCAGCAGAAAATAATAACGCAAACGCAGCAATGAAAATTAATGCTGTTCGTGATTTATTACTTAATGGTGTAGACTTACAACTTTATAACAAACGTTATGGATTAACTGGTGACTTACGTGATCAATATCAAATGTGGACTCTTGTACCAAAAGGATTCGTTCAAGACTCTTATGGTAAAGACTACATTGACTATGTATACGAAGAATATGCTGCTAATAAAAACGTAACAAAAGAAGCTGCTGCTGAATTGTTAAAACAAGGACAACTTCCAGCAGGATATGCTGATACTCAAAAATCAAATGCTAAGGCGTTAGCAGAAAAAGCGTTAGCGGCTATTGATGCAGTTAATAATGCTGGCGGTGTTACATACACAATTGGTGGAAGAACAAAATCAAATGTTAAAATTACTTATCCAGTTAAATTTGAATATTTAGGTCTTGCTTATGATGCAAAACAAAGAGCATGGGACGCTGATTGGATTGAAGATTTCAACGATACAGTTAATGCTTGTACAACTAATAGAAACAAGGTTTCAGATTCTATGCCATATTGTACTGGCGGAACATATCCAAAGATTGAAGTTGTACAAAATACTAATGTAACTGCTCAATCTTATACAACATGGAGTTCTAATGGTAACTATCATATGATTGTTGTTGGTTGGGGCGCTGACTATGCTGATCCATTAACATACTTAAATACTAATGTTACTGGTGGAGATATGTCTAAATATTCTGGTACTCAAAGTGCTGTCCCAGATTACATTGTTAATGAAGACGGAACTGTTGAATACAAAGAAAACATGCTATCTACATATGACACATATGTTGATGATGGCGCTGCTCAAACAACAGATAGTGTTCAAAGATTTAGTTTATTTGCTAAAGCTGAATATGAATTATTATGGAATGTACATTTAATTTCTCCAGCTTACATGCAAGGACAAGGCTGGTCAGTAACAGTTTCTAAATTAGCAGGTTATGAAACTCCATCTGCTGCTTATGGATTAAGTTCATATAAGTTAAAAGGAATTTATTCTTTAACAACTGTTATGGGCGGAGCAGAACGTAAAGCTGCTAAAGCATTATTCGAAACAAATAAGAAAGCTGCTTTAGCTGATGATAGTGATTACACAATTTTTGATTAATTGTTAATTCATTAAACAAAATATTTTTAATGAGATTAGGTCTATTTTGATCTAATCTCTTATGCATTTTTAAGGAAGCACAAGGAGGAGAATAATGGAGACATTTTTAATCGGTTACACCATTATTGCGCTGGTATTATTATTCGTAGTTTTTGTCATTTTAGTATCGCGTAGAATAATTTTTAAAAACAACCAAAAAATTCAAAGCATTTTTGCCCATCCGCTTTTGATTTATTCATTAAAAAGAATTGGCTCAGCTTTGATTTCTATTATGTTAGCTATTACTGCAACATATTTATTATTACGTTTAAAAGATCCAACATCAATTTGTAAACAAGTTATTGGTTCATGGGATAAAATGCCAGAAGATATTAGAAATGCTCGTTGTAACGAGATTTTAAAAGAGCTTGGCTTATATGGAGATAGTTTTGGAGAAGTAGTGGGACAAATATTTAATTATTATTACAAAATTTTACCTTTTCCAAAAATCGTTTGTACTGAAGATGTTTTACAATCTGTAACTAACGCTGCTGGCGAAACTATTAGTTATGTGAATGTTCATGATTGCCGTACATTCATTATGGATTTAGGTAAATCATATTTCTTACCAGGCTATGATACTCCATATGTTATTGATATTATTTTCCAAGAAAAAATGATTCACTCATTTAGAGTTGGTATTTTAGCAGTTGTTATAGAACTTGCTATTGGTTATCCTCTTGGTGTTTTAATGGCTAAACATAAAGATGGTGTAATTGATAAAATAGGTAAAACTTACATTATATCAATTGATGCTATTCCTGGTATTGCTTATTATTACATTTGGCAATTATTATTAGTATATGTTATTGGTTTGCCAAACCAATATGATGCAAATAACTTTGTGAGTTGGTTAGCTCCTGCTCTTACTATGGGCTTAACTGGTATGGCTGGTATTGCTCTTTGGGTAAGAAGATTTATGCTTGATGAATTTAACTCTGATTATGTTAAATTTGCTCGAGCAAAAGGCTTATCAGAAAATAAAATTATGTATACGCATGTATTAAGAAACGCTATTGTACCTTTGGTTAGATCTATTCCATCTGCGGTATTAGGTGCATTACTTGGTTCTTTCTATATTGAAAATATCTATGGTATTCCAGGATTAGGTGGCTTATTGATTACTGCTAATAACTCAAATGATACTTATGCGCTGCAAGGTATTGTTGTTGTTTCAGCTTTAATTTCAATTGTTGCTTACCTTGCTGGCGATATTGTTACCGCTATTGTTGACCCTCGTGTCAGCTTGACATCAGAATAAGGGGGGTGGAGTAAATGGCAAAAAACATTGATGATATTATCGAATTTGATAATAAAGAATTATTTACAATTGTTGGAACCTCTAATGATGAGGCGGAAAAGCTTGATGAAACTCCATATTCTTATTGGGGCGAAACATTTAAACAATTATGGAAAAATCCATTAACAATTGTTTGTATTGTTATTTTAGGATTATTAGTATTAATGGCGTTCGTTGGACCATTAATTCAACAATATGAAGTCCTTGGTACAACTAGAGAAGTATTCTCTGGCCGCGCTTATGAAGGACCATCAGCTGAACATTTATTTGGTATTGCTGGTGGACAAATGGGCGCTTATTCTGAACTTGATCTTTGGACATTAGTATGGAAAGGAACACAACTTTCTTTACTCCTTGGTACTGTTGTGGCTCTTATCGATACTTTCTTTGGAATATTGATTGGTTCAATGTGGGGATATTTTAAGTGGTTAGATCCTATTTTAATCGAATTACGTAACTTTATTAGTAATATTCCTTCTATCTTAATTTACATTTTATTAATGCAATTCTTAAATCGTTCATTCTGGACTATTGTCTTAGTACTTTGTGCATTTGGATGGATGGGACTTGCAGGATTTATTCGTAATCAAATTATTATTATTAGAAACCGTGAATATAATATTGCTTCTCAAACTCTTGGTAGTTCAGCAAAAGCAATGATTACTCATAACTTATTACCTTATCTAATTTCTGTTATTGTTACTGTTGTTTCTACTGCAATTCCAGGCGCAATTTCTTCTGAAGTTGGCTTAGCTTACTTCAACTTAAGCTTTAATGCTGCAGAAAAAGTTACATTAGGACAAGTATTAACACTTGCTGCTAGTGATCCAAAATGGGCAACGCATCCGCATATCTTATTTGCGCCAATGGTTGTCATGGTTCCATTAACAGTATGTTTCTTCTATTTAGGTTTAGCTTTAGCGGACGCTACTGATCCTAAAAATCATCGTTAGGAGGATAGTTATGGAAAAGAAAAAAGTTCTTGAAGTAAAAGACTTAAGCGTGGGATTCTTATCACACGGTAAAAAGATGTCTGTTATTCGTAATATTTCTCTTGACGTTTATGAAGGCGAAACATTAGCTATTGTTGGTGAATCTGGATCTGGTAAATCAGTATTTACTAAAACATTTACTGGTATGCTTGATAGTAATGGTTATATTTCTAATGGTAGTATTATGTTTGGCGATTTAGACTTAACAACTCTAAAAAAATCTGAAGAATGGGCGGGAATTCGTGGCAAAAGAATTGCTACTATCTTCCAAGACCCAATGACTTCTTTAAACCCTTTATTCTCTATTGGCTATCAAATCTCTGAAGTATTACGTTTACATCACGGATTAAGCAAAGAAGAGGCTAAAAAAGAAGCTATTAATTTACTTAGAAAAGTTCGTATCCCAGAACCGGAAAAGAGATATCATGATTATCCTTTCCAATATTCTGGAGGTATGCGTCAACGTGTCGTTATTGCTATTGCCTTAGCATGTCGACCAGAAATTCTTATTTGTGATGAACCTACAACCGCTCTTGACGTAACAGTCCAAGCGCAAATCTTATCACTTATTAAAGAATTACAAAAAGAATATAAATGGACAACAATATTTATTACTCACGATTTAGGCGTTGTTGCTAATGTTGCTGATCGTGTTGCAGTTATGTATGGTGGTCAAATTGTTGAATATGGAACTGTCGAAGATATTTTCTATCGTTCTGCACATCCATATACTTGGGCATTATTATCATCACTTCCTCAATTAGGAAGTAAAGATGAACCATTAAGTTATATTCCAGGTAATCCACCAACATTTACAAGCGAAATTATTGGTGATGCATTTGCAGTAAGAAATAAATATGCAATGCGTATTGATTTCCTTATTGATCCACCAATGTTTAAAATAAGTGATACGCATTCCGCTAAGACATGGTTACTTGATCCACGTGCTCCACATATTGAAAAGCCAGCACTTATTCAAAACTTGTCAAAGCGTATTAAAGAAGTATCTAGTGAAATTCAAAAAGATTTAGAGATTGGCGGTGAACATCATGAATAATGAAGCTATAAAATATGTTGATGTACATCATCAAAATAATCGCCGTGATGTCTTAGTATCTTTCCAAGATGTAAAAATTTCGTTTAAACATGGTATTTATGAAAGAGTTATTATTAAAGATTTAAATCTTGATATTTATAAAGGCGAAATTCTTGGTCTTGTTGGTGAGTCTGGTAGTGGTAAGACCACCATTGGTAGAGGTTTAATTCGTATTATTCCTATTTCTGGCGGACAAATTCTTTATGGCGAAAATAAAGAAGTAATTTCAGGAAAAATTGGTAAAGAAAAAGAAAGAAATTTAAAAACTAAAATTCAAATGATTTTCCAAGATCCTTCAGCTTCTTTAAATGATCGTAGTAATGTTGATTATATTATTTCGGAAGGTTTAAGAGCTTTCCACTTATATAAGGATGAAGCTGATCGTCGTCAAAAAGTCGAAAAAATGATTCGCCGTGTTGGTTTAAGTGTTGAACACTTAAAACGTTATCCGCATGAATTCTCTGGTGGACAACGTCAACGTATCGGTATTGCGCGTTGTATGATTATGAATCCAGAATTAATTATTGCTGATGAACCTATTTCAGCGCTTGATGTATCAATTCGTGCTCAAGTCTTAAATTTAATTAAAGAATTTAGAGAAGAACGTGGATTAACTGTATTATTTATTGCTCACGATTTATCAGTTGTAAAATACATTTCTGATCGTATTGCAGTTATTTATCAAGGACGTTTAGTAGAATTATGCCCTGCTGATCGTTTATTTGAAGTTCCACTTCATCCTTATACGAAATCTTTATTATCTGCGATTCCTTTACCTGATCCAGCAATCGAAAAGAACAAAGTTTCATTTGTTTATGATCCAAGTGTTCATAATTATACTAGTGATGATCCAGCAGATTTTTATGAAGTTGAAAAACATCACTATGTCCGTTGTAATTTAAAAGAATTAAAGAAATATAAAGAAATTATTGCTAGTTTGAAGGAAGGTGCTAAACATGAATAAGAAAAAGTTTTGTAAAATATTCTTTCCTGTGTTAGGCACAGTTGCGGTTGTTACTGGAATATATTGGGCTTTAATTGAATTTTCTTTAAAAGATCTTCAAAATATCGGTTATATAAGTTTTAGATATGAACAAAATTCTGAGAACAAAAATGCCGATGCCTATATTACTGCTATTAACCAAGATAAAAATTATCCTTCATATTTTGAAGTTCCAAAACAATTAAAAGGACACAAAGTTGTTGGTATTGATGCTCAAGCATTTTATGGCTTAGATCGTCTTAAAACAGTAGTTTTACCTAAAAGTGTTTCAGTAATTGGCGACCAAGCATTTGGCAATTGTGTTAACCTTAAAAAAGTAATTGTTAAGGGAGAATTAACTTCAGTTGGTGTTGATGTATTTGAAGGATCAGATAACTGGGAATATAAATCAATTACTGATGAAAATGGTGATAAATTCATTATGTTTGAAGATTTCCTATATAAATATGATGGAGAAATTGCTAATAATACTATCGTAAAATCTGAAGAAGATAAAGGTGGCAATGAAGTTGCTAGCAAACAATATTTATATATTCCTAGTGAAGTAAAAGAATTATGTTCAGGGTCATTTAAAGATCAACCTGGTATTGTTGGTGTTGAATTACCATCTAAATATACACAATTACCAAAAGAAGTATTTGCTAATTGCCGAAATTTAAAATCTGTTGATCTTAAAAATGTTACAGAAATTAATGATGGTGCTTTTTCTGATTGCACTAGTTTAGAAACTATTGATTTATCAAAAGTAACTTCTATTGGTAGCAATGCGTTTAATAATACTAATCTTAGTTCAATCACATTATCTAATGAACTAACTACTATTAATAATTCAACGTTTGCTAATTGCTTGAATTTAGGTAATGTTACAATTCCTACAAGCGTTACAAAAATTGATGACTATGCATTTGCTAATGATGAAAATATTACCGAAATGTCTTTAAGTGACAATGTTACTTTCTTAGGTATTGGTGCTTTTAGTAATACAAGAATTAAAACATTTAAAACACCTAAACTCATTCAAACGATTCCAGAAGCATTATTTAAGGGAGACACTGCTTTAGAAAGTATTGAATTAGTTAAAGAAGAAGATATGATTCAAACAAAAAGTGTTGTTTATAATGAGTTTTATCCAGAAGACAAAGAAACTGAAAAAGATGCATATGGTAATGATTTATATGAGTATACTTATACAGGTGTACAAACTATCGGAAAGGAAGCATTTTCTGGATGTAACAAATTAACTTCTATAGATTTCCCATATAAAGAATTTGAAGAAGATGAATATACAGGTTTTAATCAATCTACAAAAAAACTTGTTAAAAAATCTGTTGTTCAAATTGGCGAAAACGCCTTTGAAGGAACGGGATTAATTGAGTTTAATACTCCTGTAACTGTAACTAGTTTTGAACGTGGAATATTAAAAGATTGCCGTAATTTAACAAAAGTTAATTTTGGTGAAAATAGAGATGATAAAAATGCATTTACCGCAATTAACGCTGAATGTTTTGCTGGGGATGAATCATTAGAATCAATTGTTATACCAGACACAGTTAGCGCTATTCAAGGATCAGTATTTAAAGATTGTACTAATTTAAAGAATGTTACATTACCTACTAATCCATCATTTAAAACATTAAATAATTCAATTTTTGAAAACTGTGAAAGTTTAACTGAATTAGTGGTTCCTAAAAATGTAGTTACTATTAAAAATAGTGCCTTTAAAGATTGTGACAATTTAGTCAGCATCCAATTACTTGGTAAAGTATCAACAATTGAAAAAGATGCTTTTGCGAACTGCAATAAATTAGAAAATGTTTTTGTTGGAACAACAGAATCGCAAAGAGGTTGGATTGATGGTTGGGCTCCAACTACAGCGACTATTGTTTTCTATTCTGAAACAGAAAAAGCTGGTTGTTGGCACTATGATGCTGATAACAAAGTAGTAATGTGGTAAATAAAAGCGCATCTAAATGATGCGTTTTTGCTTGCAAAAAAAGCAATTACTTGTTCTTTTTTCTAATAAATGAATAAACTAAATCTTCTTTTAATAACGCTAATACGCCAATATAAATAAATGCGCCTATACAAACGGTTAAAATTATTTTAACGATATCATTATTAAGAGGAACGACATAAGCAATTAAAAATGATGATATAAGAACGCTAATGCCGCCAATAAATAATTTCAGAGTGTTTTTATTAAATAAAGCTTTTATTACATATTCTTTAGTTACAACAATTAAATTAATTAATACGATTATATCTGTTAGCATTGTGGCTATTGCCACTCCAATTGCGGGATTGTTATTGTATTCTTTAAAAATATTACCTAAATATATTGAGCCACCAATATTCAAAATTGCGCCAAGAAGTAAAGTGTATAGGTAATATTTTTCTTTTTTCATTGGTAGGAGTACTTGCTCATAAATCATATCAGATAAGGAGAATGTTAAAGACATACTAACAAGTATAATTAATACAATTGGTGCTTCTTGATATTCCACACTACCACCAGATATAATATTCGTTATTTGATGTGATAACATTGACATTGAAGCAATCGCGGGAATAGCAATAAATAAACAAATATTAAAGCCATATCTAGTTAAATTATTAAAGAAATATTTATTATCCATTTTGAAATATCTTGTAGCTCTTGGAATAAATACAGCATCAAGAGAAGTGATAAGAGCAATTATGATTTCAATGCTTTTAACACCTACTGAATAATTAGCTACTTGGCTTTTAGATTTGTCTAAAAATCCTAAAATAAATGTATCAGTGGAGTTATATAAAGTAAGCATTAAAGAAATAATAAATACCACAAAAATAGGTTTTAAATATGATTTAAATTCATAAGGGCCAACATATTTAAAAGTTACATATTTTTTTAAGCAAAACACATTTATTATTACGTTTAATATCGTTGATAAAATTGCTAAAAATGAGTACAAATACAAATCTGTTGGTCTTCTTACTAAACTAATAATTAGTAATGAGCAAGTAGCAAGTGTAGCAATTGATCTTAATGATATAAAATAATGTTTTTCTAAAGCAATAAACAGCCATTCAAAAGAAAATGTACTAACTAAAAAATTAATACTTAAGATAAAGATTAAGTCTTTCCATTCAAATAGTTCTTTAACAGAAAACACGCCAATACACATAAGTGTAAAAGCTAAAATTGTATGTATAGCTTGTATGATAAAAAATTCTTGTACTTTTTTGGATAAAGCAATTTTATCGTCTTTAACTTTGGAACATTCTCTTATGGCAATGTTTGGAATACCAGATTTAGCAATGATTAAAAAATAAAAAACAAAGGTATTAGCCCAAGTGTAAGTTCCCATAGCTTCAGCGCCTAAAGCAGCGCAGACATGGGGAAAAGAAATAAAAGATAAAAGAGTCAGAACTAATGTTTTGATTAAATTTACTATTACACTATAGCGAATATTATCTTTCATAGTTGCTCCTTTTCTTATATAATTATAACTTTTTTTTTATAAATTGCTATAAAAGTATAAACTTTTATATTAAAATATAAAAAGGTGGTGATTGGAATGAAAATATTAATCGTTAGTCAACATTATTTTCCTGAGCCTTTTTCCATTACCACAATCGCGGAATACTTAGTAAAAAAAGGCCATGATGTTACTGTTTTAACTGGAAAACCTAATTATGGATATTATCGTATAGTACCTGGATATGAACATCTTGATTATGAAATTTTAAATGGTGTTAAGATTTATCGTGTAAACGTTATTCCTAGAAAAGGAACAAAAATGTCAATTGTAAAAAACTATTTATCTTTCTGGAGAAATGCCAAAAGAAAAGTTAATAAATTAGATGATGATTTTGATGTTGTTTATTCGATGTCTTTATCGCCAGTTATATCAATTTCTCCAGCAATAAAGTATGCTAAAAAGCATAAAATAAAACATGTTTTACATTGTTTGGATTTATGGCCAGAATCTGTAGTTATAACAGGTATTACTAAGCACGGAACATTATTTTATAACTTGTTATTAATATGGTCCAAAAAAATCTATCACGCCATTGATAGAATTTTAGTATCATCACCTAGTTTTATTGAATATTTTGATGATGTTATAAAAATCAAAGATGAAAATATATGTAAGTTTGTTCCTCAACCGACATTAGAAACAAACATTATTAATGAAAATTATTTTGAATATGATAAAGAATATTTAAATTTTGTATACTGTGGAAATATCGGAAAACTACAAAATATTCCTAATTTAATAGAAGCAATTAAAATATTATCTTCAAAAATGAAAATACGTTTTTATATAATTGGTTTAGGAACCCTTAAAGATTACTTAATCGAAAAAATATCGGAATATAAGTTAGAAAATAATATTATTTATTTAGGCGCTAAGCCAGCAAGCGTAGCAAGAACATATTTTAAAAACGCGGATGCTTTATATTTAGGATTAAAAGATGAGGGATTTGTTGGGAAAACAATTCCTAATAAACTTACTTTTTATATGCAAAATGCTAAACCAATTATTGCCTCTATTGGTGGAGATGCTAAACAAGTATTATTAGAAAGTAAAGGTGCGGTTACTTGTGATAATAGCGTTGAAGGTATTACAAAAGCATTTGAACAATTCAAAGAACTAGATGGGCCAAGTAAAGAAAAGATGGGCCTAAATAATCTTGAATATTTTAAAAAACATTTTGATAATGAAATAGTTTTAAACAAAATAGAAGAAGAATTAAAAAAACATTGCAATTAAGCAATGTTTTTAATTAAATCAACTATTTTTTTACCAACTTCACTAATTGTATAATTTTTATTTATAACTTCATGAGCGGAATTAACAATTTTTTCTTTTTCTTCATTAGTCATAGCAAAAACTTTTTCTATTGCTTCAGCCATATCAAATTCGTTATCTTTAACCCAGATAATTGAATCACCAAAAACTTCTTTTAATCGAGTGTGATATGTGGATATTGTAATAGCATTACTACCAGCATATTCAAATACTTTTGAAGGAATGCAATACTCATCCATTTCTTTAGTAAAAGGACGAGGATTTATATTTATAGTAGCGTGATTTTGATAATGTTGTAATTCATTTTGTGATAAAGTAGAAAGATATATAATAAGATGATGTGATCTTATTGATTTTTTTACAATATATTCTTGTAATGGCCCAGCGCCAGCAATAAGTAATTTAGCGTCAATATCACTATTTAAAAAAGCATTAATTAAAGTTTTAACACCATATTTAGAATATAGTGACCCGCCAAAAAAGATATACGGATCCTTGGTGACTAAATGACCATTTATTGGCTCTTTTTTTTCGAAAATTCCATCAATTATAGTAAATGGTTTTTTATTTACATTTACTAATTCATTTAATGCTTTGGTTAAACAAATATAGCCATCAAATTTAGCGGCATTTTGTAATGTTTTTTTAATATATACTTTTTTAACATTTGATAGCATATTAGGATTATCAGTGAATATTCCAATGATCTTTACTAGATGTTTTTTTGCAAATGATAGACAGGCATCGGTTAATGTTATATTCATTCCATCAACAATTATCATAACATCTTTATCTTTGCCAATTAATTGTTTTAATTTAGAAGTTAAATTGTGTTTTAAAGAAAAATAACGCAAAAATTTGCTTTTGTTACTTTTTATATAATGGTATTTAATGTAATCCTCACTAACCACGTCTTTTTCTAAAGAAAGTAGTGCGTTAGCGCTACTAAGAACATCGACATTCATATAACTAGCGCACGCTCTTATTAAGGCATGATGAAAATTTTGATTGCTAGGATTGCTATTAAAATTGATTTCCTTAACAGCTTTTTCAAAATCAAAACTTGTTATGGATGTTGTAACATAAATAATTCTCATTTTTCGAATTCCTTTAATATTTCTAAATGTGTTGTAATCATTTTCTCAATAGTATTTTCTTTTGAGGTATTTAAACAATTGTTTTGATCAATTTTGTTAATAAGATTTTGCATAATATCTAATATATTGTCCTTGCCTGATATATCGACAATAAATCCGTTATAGTTATTAGTAATTAAATTATATGAAGATACAATACGATTAGAGGCAATTGTTGGTAATCCTTGTGATAAAGCTTCATTGATCATATGACCATATATATCTTCTTTAGATAAAGAAATAAAATAATCAAAACAATGTAAAAATTTTAATAAACTAGGTTGTTTTTTAAAAGGAATAATTTTAACACGATTTTCCATATTATGTTTTTTTATAAACTCTTTATATTTATTCTCTTCTTCACCAGATCCCACTAAAGTTAAGTGATTATAATTAGGTAATTTAGCAAATAATTCAAGCAAAAGCATATTGTTTTTGCGGTCAATAAATTGTCCAAAAGTTACAAAATAATGTTTAAAATCATTAGGTAAACCATTCTTTTCTCTTTCTAATTGCTTTTCTTTTAGAGTTAAAGGAGCATTAAGAATATCATTTTCATAAATAGTGGAATAAATATAATTATAAATTTTTTCTTTATTTGCACCGTAATAAACTAAAAATTCATCAGATTTTTGGCAAGGAGAAAAATATATACTGGCATTTGAAATAAGATAAGTTTTTAACTCTTTTTTAATATTTTTTTCAACACGATGAATAACACCACCATTAACATAAAGTACATATTTTATTTTGTGTTTAATCATATAATTTATGGCGATGATTTCAGAAAGTGTTGAATATCCATTCATGATAATTAAATCATAATTTTTATGATTTTTTTTGATAAATCTTTTTAATGCAAAACTAAAATGATTTTCTTCACCAAAGTAAATTCCTTTTAAAAATTTTACATTGAAGTTACATTCTTCTTTGTAATAAAAATCTTTTGGTCTATTAGAATTACTCTTGCGTTCAAAGATAACGTCAAGTTCATAAAATTTAGCAATTTCATTTAATAAATTTATTTTATATGGGGCTGGGTGATTAAAAACAAAAAGTATTTTCATTGGCTTTAGCAAGTCTCCTAGGCATATTATACAACAAATTATAAAAATATTTATAAAATATTTCTATAATCATTATGAAAAATAGTTTATCATATAAAAAAGGAGTGTGAGCAAAATGAAAAAATGGATATTTCCCTTAGTGCTTATTATTGTGGATTTAATTTTTGCTATTTTGTTTATGACTCCAAGTATTGTTAAGGTACTTCCACAGTTTTTATTATGGATTCGTGATTTAACTATTATTGTTTTGAGTGCTGTAAGCAAGTTGCTGCATCTTCCAACTTTTGTTGATGATGGTCAAATAAATAATGTAATTGCTAATTCAATTAGTTTCTTTATCATTACTTTTTTAATCCTAATAATTTATTTTGTGATTTACTTTATCGTTTTAAAAACTAAAAAAACAAAAGTTAAAAGTGTTGAAAAAGAAGAAATTATTTTACCAAAAAGTGAATTTGATCCAATTTTATTTGAAAAGCGTGTTCCAATTTTTAGATTAGTATTTATGTGGATTCCACTTAATCTATGGATATTGTATTTTTTCTTATTAAATTCTTATGATTTACAAGAAGGATTTAAAAAAAATGCTCCGGGTTTATATGCTGTATTCGAACAAAATATTTCATTCTATAATTATAATGCCCGTCCATTATTTGAAAAAGACGATGCTATAAAATTTGCTATATTGATTATTGGTTTAGTTGCTGTAGCTTTCTTATATTGGATGATTTTTTCAATGATTGCTATTATTTTAAAAAAGCCAATTGCTAAAGCAAAAGCAAAGCGTGCTTTAAGAGATCATGAACGCCGAGTTAATTCTATTCAAGGAGAAGAAACATTTGTGGAAACAAGTGATATCTTAAGCCATGCTAAATTCGTTCATAGTAAATCAATTGTCGAAACTATTGCCACAATTGATATTAAACAGATAAATGAAGATAATAAAAACAAACAAAATTATTTTGATGATTTAGCTCATGGTATAGTGGATTTGGGAGTAGAAGAAAGACATCAACTTCATGAAGTTGCAAAGCCAATTACAGAAAAGAAACCATTAAGAGTAATTTTGTCATCATTAGATAAGACTGTTTCTTTAAATGAACATGATGGTATTGAAATGAAACAAGAGGACAAGAGCAAAGAAATTGCTAATGAAAATGATACTAAAAAAATTGCTTTTGATGATAAATTTGATGTTTTAAAACAAAATGAAGAAGTAAAAGAAGACATTCCAAATAATAGTGAAGAAAAAGTAGAAAATAATGAAGAGTCGAAAGAAATAGTGGTTAAACCACTTACACCTAACAAACTTCGAAAACCAGTAAAAGTGTCACCAGTAACACCAAAACATATTCCCTTAAAAGATTTAGTAGATGATAATGAAGTTATTGATTTAGAAAGTAGTGATAAAAATGATTAATACTTGGGAAGAATTATTTGAACAAATTAAAGGAAAAGATTATGCAAAAAAAATTAATGCTATTTTAAATCAAGAATACGCAACACACACTATTTTTCCACCACGAAATATGATGTTTAATGCTTTTAAGTATACGCCTCTTAAAGAAGTAAAAGTAGTAATAATTGGTCAAGATCCATATCACGAAGATCGTCAAGCTATGGGATTGTCTTTTTCTGTCCCTAAAGGAGTGGCTTTACCACCATCTTTAATTAATATATATAAGGAAATAGAAAATAATTTTGGTTATAAGATGAATTATTCTAATGGTGATTTAACTTATCTAGCTAAGCAAGGCGTTTTATTATTAAACACAATACTTACTGTGCGAAAATCAATACCACTATCGCATCAAAATATTGGCTATGATTTATTTGTTCAAGATATATTAAAAACCATTGACGAACAAAATCAACCAATTGTGTTTTTACTTTGGGGAAATTACGCTCGTGGGTTAAAAAAATATTTACATAATCCTAATCATTTGATTTTAGAATCAACCCATCCTTCGCCACTATCTGCGAATAGAGGAGGATTTTTTAATCAAAATCACTTTTTAAAAGCTAATAATTATTTAGTTAACCATGGACTTAAGCCAATTAATTGGCAAAATTAAGATTTAAAAAGAATAAAAATTTTAGATTAAAAAAATTAGAGCAAACTGTAAGGATTTAAATTAGATCACTTCCACATAAATGTCAAATTGTGTCTACTTTATTAATAGCACTTCAAAATATCAGTTTGTTCTTTGCCAATTTTCTTTTTAACTTCATCTAATAGATAGGAGAAACCACCAAGTTTTTTATAATATTTTTTATTAATCATAATTTTCAACTCCTATTTTCGCTCTTATTATTACATCTTTTTTTTGCTTCTTCAATATTCTTTACTTGATAATAACATTGTTTAAAAGCAATAATTTTTTATTTACATACTATTATTAAATTGCTTTTTGGTAAATTACACTTTTTGCGAAAGAAAAAGCTCACAGAAAAAATTCCGTGAGCTTTTTCATCACCATTTAAAAATGCAATTAGAAATCT
>CALBGF010000096.1 GCA_937893635.1 uncultured Mollicutes bacterium
TTACAAATGCCGCAATTTAAAAAGTGAACTTCATTAATTGGAAATCCAACTAAATTAGTTCACTATATAATTATTATAAACTTTATTCAATTCCTAAGATTTTTAATAAATCTTTATGTAAAGTTGCTGGTAAATCTTTAACAAGTTCTTTATCTTTATCATTTACGCCATAATAGAATTTGCATTTTGGTTCAGTTCCACTAGGACGTACACAAATGATTTTATCTTCGCCCATGTAGAATTTTAAGACATTAGATTTAGGAAGTGTAAGCACTTCTTTTGTTCCATCTTCATTTGTAGCAACACTATTTTCATAATCTTCAATTCTTGTAACTTTAAATCCAGCAATAGAAGTAATTCCTTTACGTAAATCTTCCATTAATTTATCCATCTTTGCTGGTCCTTCTGCACCTTTAAAAGCAATTGAGAATTGTGTATCATGGTAATAATTGAATTTTTGTTGTAATTCATCCATAACTACATCTAATGTTTTTCCATGTCTTAAATAGAATAAAGTCATTTCTACGATCATAAGTAAAGCTTGTTGCGCATCCTTATCACGAGCAAAAGGTTTAATTAAGCAACCATATGATTCTTCATAACCAAATTCATAATGTGGTCCGTTATTTTTAAGTGCTAAATCAACTGCATCACCAATAAACTTGAATCCAGTTAATAAAGATTCAGTTTTAACGCCATATGAAGCAGCAATTTTAGTACCAAATGTTGATGTAACAATGGTGTTATACATAATGCCATTTTTAGAAAGTAAACCTTTTTCTTTACGTTCTCCTAATATGTAATTAATTAATAAAGCGCCTGATTGGTTACCAGTGAGTAATTCAAATTCGTTATGAGAATTTTTAAAAGCAACACCCACTCTATCAGCATCTGGATCAGTCATAACAATTAAATCTGCATCTAATTCTTTAGCTAATTTTAATGGTTCAATATAAGCTTTAGGTTCTTCTGGATTTGGAGATAAAGTATTTGAAAAATCAGGATCTGGAGTACATTGACTTAATACAGGGAAAATATTATCTTTATAACCAGCTTTTTCAAATATTTTCATAGCAGGTATATAACTTGTTCCGTGTTGTGGAGTATAAACTACTTTAAATCCTTTTTTATCTAAATCCGGATTTAAACGAATGCTTAATACTTCTTCAACATAACGATTATCAATTGTATCATCTAAAATAACATTCTTTCCTGGAACTTCTGCTTTTTTATAAGTAACTGATAATTCATCAGGTAAAGTAGCAAGTATTTCAAGTAATCTTTCAATACGATAAGGCACTAATTGACAACCATTTTCATCATAAACTTTATAACCATTATATTCACGTGGGTTATGACTTGCTGTAATCATAACGCCCCCAACAGCCTTTAATTCACGAACCGCAAATGAAAGCTCTGGAGTTGGACGTAAACTATCAAAAATAAATGTATTAATTCCCATTTCATTTAGTGTCTTTGCGGTATCTAAAGTAAATTCACGGGACATGTGACGGTTATCATGCGAGATAACGACACCACTGGTTTTAGCATTAGGGAATTTTTCAAGTAAGTACATGCCAAATGCCACTGTTGATTTGCGAACAGTAAAGATATTAAGACGATTAGTACCTGGGCCTAAAATACCACGCATTCCAGCTGTACCAAACTCTGCATCTTTAAAGAATGCATCATTTTTCTCATCTTCACTCATAGATAAAATTTCTTTTTTGGTTTTTTCATCAACAACGGGCGAGTTTAACCAACGTTGATAATTTGTTTCAATAATACTCATTTTATATTTTCTCTCTTTCCTCTATAAATTTTACTAGATTTCTAAATCTTTTTAAACGATTTTCATAATTTAAAAATCGTAGCCAAGCAAAAAAGTATTCGTTATCTTCAAAGTCAATGGCAAATTTGGTGATATTAACATCACTACTCATTACTTCTAAAAAAGACTTTGGAGTAATATATGGCTTACCATTATATACTAAAACTTTTGACTTAGATAAGTCAAATGCTAATGTAAAATATGCCTTATTCGGATTGGTTATTACCATTTCTTCCGCTTTTTTTATAGCTAAGTAATTTTCTTTAGAAATAGTATTTAAACCTTGCAATTCATATACATAAGATAATAATCTAAATTTAATTAAATCCATAAGGTAAACATCTACAACTGGACCATAATTAATCATTCTTTCACCTAGATTTTCTAATTTATCAAAACGATATCCATGATACCTAAGTGTCATATATGGACAAAACAAATAACTAACTTTAAACACAAATTCATCATCATCGACAATATCTTGTAGTTGTACGAATTTTTGATATAAATAAGGTTCATTTTCTTTTAATGATTTTTGAAAATCATCACGAATTATTAAGCTAAATGCTAAATCTGGATATTTATACATATTTTGACCTAATTCAATTAAATTAGTAATATGTAAATCATCAAAATACACATCTAAATCCATTAAATAACACCGCCTTTCAAATAAGAAATGCACATAATAACTGCGTAACCTATTAATGATAATAAAAATAAAACTAATATAGTTAAGCGAATAATGTTTATAGCGTTAATTGTGGATTCTTTATACTTCTTTTCACTAATATTTACTTTTGATTCTAAAAACAAAATAATTCTTCGATAATTTGCTAGATAGTTTACTTTAGTAATTAAAGTTTTAACTTTACTTTTATCTTTAATCGCCTCTAATAAAGCTTTTTTAATTTTAAATATTGAATCTTCCAAACCTTTAACTGATAAATAAGCATGGCTCTTTAAATATGTATAGCAATACTTTTTTTCATCAAAATAACTTTCTTCCATACGAATATTTAGTAATTCTCCTGCTTCTAACAAGAACAAGAAAATTACAAAGAATAGGAAAAAGTAACTAGAAACACTATGACCTAATAAAACAGTATTTATAAATTTTGAAGAAGAAAATATACTAACAAAAAAGACAATATTGCCTAATATAATTAGAATAGGATAAATTAATCCTCTTTTAAATATAGAAAATCGTTTTCCTTTAAACGAATATTTATTGCGCTTGCTTATTAAAAAATTAACTTTATCAATAATAATTTCTTGCGCATCTTCCGCCCATTTTTTAGTTATTTCATTAGTAACTTTAATTTTATCTTTATTAGATATTTCTTCGTTAGTAATTAATTCATCAATAGTCATTTCCTTGTTATGATAATAGCAAGGAAGCTCTCCAATCATTGTAATATTAGTATTCATTTCCATCGGATTAAACATGATAGGATTAATGAAATATTTTGGTTGTGAAATTTGATATAAATAATCCACTTTAGCGCGAGCAATAAAAGCGTCCTTAATAGATGTAATTTTATTAATACTTAATTCTTCATATTCTTTTAAAAACTTTTCCGTATATGGCACTTGATATTTGGATGCCATTTCCACGTTAATAACTAATTGTTTATAATGTTCGCTATTTTCAATTTCACTTAAAACTGCTTGAATATGTTTACTTACATCCACTTCAAACATCTCGGATAACAACAATATTTTTTCTCTAGGGTTCATGATCTCACCCCAAATCCAATACGAAATAATGGTTCTAATAAACCAAATGGCAATTTAGCAGCATGATTTAATATTGCTAAAACATAAATTATCATTATATTTAAAGAAATAAATAACAATGATTTCCAAAGTACCGCTTCATTTAATAAAGTTCTTTCTTCATGTTTTGATAAAAGTATTGGTGGCTTATATGGAACAAACCTTCTTAATAAAGCATAAAGCATTAACCAAGCCACAAATAATTGTAAAAGTACAATTAATCCCGCAATAAAGACAATAAAATTAGGATTAGTTGCGCTTGTTGTTAAATTTAATGAACGAACTAAATCAATAAAAAAATCTTCAATTTGATTATTAAATACATAATTATCAAATACCTTTAAAAGCATGGCAAATAAATCCACCATTAAAAGTGATGTGGCAATAACGCGCGATTTAAAAACATTTGCAAAAACAACTGCAACTATAACAATAATATTTATCAATAATAAAATTAAAGATAACGATATCATGTTCTTCTCCTACGCTAATTTACTTAAGATATCTTTTTCTTCTTTTGGTAAATTTGCAACAAAACATTTATTGGATAAATAACTTAATTCACCTGAAACATTTTTAAATTCAATTTTATGGGCATGCAAAAATTGATTTTCAAAATTAAATGTATCTTTGAAATATCTATTAGTAGTAAAATCGCCATATTTTCCATCGCCCACAACTGGATGATGAATATAAAGCATATGAGCACGAATTTGATGAGTTCTACCAGTTAAAATTCTTATTTTTAATAATGTGTAATTTTCAAATTTCTCTTCAATATCATAAATTGTAGTGGCACTTTTAGCAAATGAAGAATGAAAATCAACTTTCACTAATCCACTTGCGGCATCTTTAAACAAAGGAGCGTCAATTGTGCCTCCTTTATTAACTTTTCCAACTACTAAAGTCAAATATTCTTTTTCTAATGTTTCTTTATCTTTAAATAATTCTAATAGGCATTGTAAAGCTTTAATAGTTTTACCAAAAACCACTAATCCAGAAGTATTACGATCAATACGATGTGCCGGAGCGGGTGTAAATCCTTGTGATGTTTTAGGATTATATTCACCTTTTGCGTATAAATAACTTAACACTTGATTTGATAATGTCATTCTCTTTTCTTTTTCATCACCATGAACAAGTAATCCGCGTGGTTTATTAACTATTAAAATATTATTATCTTCATAAATGATTTCATGATTAAATTTAATTGATTCAATTGGCCGAGGATTATTAAATTCTTTTAATTGTTCGTCAGTTACATAAATTCGCATAACATCATCTTTTTTTAAGATATAATCGATAGTAATCCAATGTCCATTAATCTTTACATCTTTTTTTCGGAAAATACGATAAATAAAAGAAAGTGGGGCGTCATTTAAAAACTTGCGAACAAATTTATCCGCTCGTTGTCCTTCATTTTCTTTGGTTATTAATATTTCTTGCATACTCATCACTCTCTTCGCTAATATTATGACTTAAATAAGTCATAATTGCAAAAAAATAATGACAAAAGTGAAAAATAATGATACAATTATCAAGCGTTGGAGAATTACCCAAGTGGTTGAAGGGGCGGGCTTGGAAAGCTCGTAGGCTTGTAACAGGGCGCTAGGGTTCAAATCCCTAATTCTCCGCCAGGAAAAATATTAAGTTTGGCACAAAATTTGTCAAACTTTTTTTATATCTATAATTATGATTTATCTTATTAGTTCTGCAATTAATTTTTAACATTTTACATAATTCTATGATATAATTTTTTAGCGGAAGCAAAAATTGTGACCTTTAATATTTAAAAATCATTATAAGTATTATAAAAATTTAAAGGAGAAAAAGATTATTATGAATTATAAAGCAACAAGTCAATATAAATGGTTTCGTAATCGTTTCTTTTTTCATTTATTTTCTGCATGTGTATGGCTAATAGTTATTGTTTTATGTTTTTTATTAACTCTATTAGACACTGAAGTAGATCTTAAAGATTTTGCAATTTTCTTTCTTAGATTCGGATGCGCTCTTGTCGCAATAGTATGTGGCTCAATTATTATATATTACGGCGTAAAACTACTAAATTTATCTAAAGATAATTATGAAATAAAAGAAGTAACGATTTTAAATGTTTATGAAATTTCAACAAAAAAAATCGGATTAACCATTTTAACTGAAGCAAATGAAAAGGCTGAAATTGTAATATATAAATTATTTTTAGATCACGCAATTTCTTTAAAAAATGGCATAAAAATAAATGTTCTTGTAAGTAATTCTAATATTCTACTTTAATTATTAAAAACATTTGAGAAGAAAAAGCGCTTATAACAAGCGCTGGAACTCAAACATTAATATCTAGTAATTCTAATAATCTTTTAAATGCATCTTGTCCATCAAGGCAAGTATCAATAAGCCATCCTTTTTCATCTTTCCAATTAGCAAGGCCGCGATAATAAAAAGTTTTTTTTGAATCTTCAATAATAAATGGAATTATGTTAAATCTTAAACATTCTTTTAAAGCAATAAGTCTACCAACTCTTCCATTTCCATCTTGAAATGGGTGGATATATTCGAAATTAGCGTGAAATTCAATAATATCTTCAATACTAATATTCTTTTTTGATAAATAATTATTTAATAATTTCTTCATTTCATTAGCTACTTCACTTGGGCGACATGTAATTTTTCCACCAACCACATTAGATCTTTTTTTATAATCACCTACCATAAACCAATCAAAATTAGAGTCATTTGTCCCTTGTTTCAAAAGTAAATGAATATGTTTGATGATTTCTTCACTTAATGGTTCCATAGCAACATCAATTATATAGTCAATTGCCCTAAAGTGATTACTTGTTTCAATAATATCATCAACCAAAACCCCATCGTCAGCATCAATGGTTCTTGTTTCAAATATTAACCTAGTTTGATCTTCAGTTAATTTTGATCCTTCAATATGATTGGAATTATATGTCATTCTAACTTGTAATTCATGATAAAGTCCACCTGATAATTTGATGCTTTTTTCTTCTTTTAAAATTTGAAGAATAGGATTATCATAAGTAATCGTAAATAGTTCGTCTACTTTACAGTTCAAAAAATTTGCAATTTTTAAAAGAACCAGATTAGCAACTTTTTCACCTTTTGACATTTTAGCAATAGTTTT
>CALBGF010000097.1 GCA_937893635.1 uncultured Mollicutes bacterium
AAATTGGAGGTTGAAGATTAATGAAGATATTAGTTTTAATGCCTTGCGACGAGCGTCAACTTTACGCTTGTTATAAAATTTATCAAGGTTTAAATGAAAAAGCAAAAGATAAAGTATTTTTTACACCTATGTTTATAGATTACTTATTACAAACTAAAATTCATAGTAAATGGATTGAAGCGTTCTATGATACATTGTGCCGCGTCAAGCAAGTTTATAATCAAAATAAAGATTTTATTCTTTTTGGAAATATAGATAAAAATTATAAATTTGACGCTATTTTTAGTTTTCAAGATTTAGAAAGAACTTTGCCATATCAAGATGGTACAATAGAAAAAATTAAAGAAATAGATTTTATTAAGAATGACCCGCAATTACTTGCGCCACTTAATGCACTTTATTCCGCGGACGATGTAAATCAAATTCCACTTACTAACTGTTCTGCTACTGCGGAATTAATTAACAAGTTCTTTGAATCTGATCCACAATTAGATAAAATTAAAGCCGAGTATCAATTGTCCGCGGCGTCAGGAGGTTCAAATGAGAGAAATAAGACCGTCTCTTAAAGAGGCTTTTAAGCGCAATAATAACTTTAAATTAAATATTGACTCTCTTGATGATTCTCAAGCGGCAGCAGTCACATCTGAAGAAGATAAAATTCTATTGCGAGCCTCCGCAGGCTCAGGGAAAGCCTTAAAAAACGGAACTAAAGTATTAACAAATCAAGGTTGGAAAAATATTGAAAATTTAGTAATTGGAGAGCAAGTTGCTGGACAAGATGGTAAATTTCATAGCGTAAAAGGAATTTACCCTCAAGGACTAAAACAAGTTTATAAGATAATTTTTTCAGATGATAATATTATTGAGTGTTCGGGCGATCATCTGTGGACTTATCAAACTAAGAACCAAAGAGATCGACATCGTAATGATTGGCGTTATAGCAATACTAATACTACTGCAGAAATATATAATCAAGTGAGATTAAAAAACAATAACGGAAGTTGGAATGTTTATATTCCAATGATTGAACCTTTACAATATGAAGAAAAAGACTTACCATTAGACCCTTATTTACTTGGTGTATTACTTGGTGATGGAAGTTTTATGGGCAAAGGAACTTCTTTTACTTGTGCTGAAGAAGATTTATTACACAAAGTTCAAGATATTTTAAAACAATATCGATGTGAATTACACTATAAAGCACAGTATGATTATCAACTTGTAGGTGAAAAAGGTTATGGGTACCACAATGTACAAGATTATATAGGATCTGTTATTAGAGATCTTGGTTTAAAGAATACAGATAGTCATACAAAGTTCATACCACAACAATATTTATTTGCAAGTGAAAAAGATCGTGTAGCACTATTAGAAGGATTAATTGATACAGATGGCTATTGTGATGCCAGTGAATATAATATTTGTCTTACTTCTAAACAATTGATTTTAGATATACAATTTTTATGTGAATCTCTTGGTTTTACTGCTTATTATTCAGAAAAACACGCTTATTGTAATTCTAAAGATTGTGGAATAGTATACAGATTAAATATAAAAACTTCTGAAAAATATCCAAAAATTCATACAACAAAAAATAAAGATTCAAGATGGAAAAAGGGGCAAACTGCTGCTCGACGCACCATTAGAGAAATTATTCCAACAGAAGAGTACGCAGAAATGACTTGCATTGAAATTGATAGTCCTGATCATTTATTTGTGACAGAACATTGTATAGTTACTCATAATACAAAATCACTTATCGCCGCCATTGCCGCTTACCGTTATGAATATATGAATGACCGTATTTGCGCGATTACTTATACTCGTGCCGCACGAGCAGAAATGGAGACCCGTTTACAAGAAATGGGTGTATTCGATGTTGAAGTAACGACCATTCACGTTTGGTCCCGTAATTTATTACAAGATTTAGCGATTAAGTATGATTTTAAAGTTAGGATACTTGAAGAAACTGATATTAAAAAAATTTTATTAGAGTTAGTACATGACTATATGCGCTGCAGACCTGTTAAAGTAAATATTAATATTTTATATAATTTTATCACTGGTAATAAAAATATGGATATTACTGATGGATATCGCCGCACATTAACCGCGCTTGAAACTAGATATATTCAATACAAAAGAGATAATGCTTTATATGACTTTATGGATTATCCACTTTATCTTTATAATGTTTTAATTGCGTATAATGAAGAAATTAATAATATTGATGCGCTTTTTGTTGACGAATTTCAAGATGTTGACTCAACGCAATTTAAAATCTTTGAAAAAGTTAATGCGAAGAAAAAATTCTTCGTTGGAGACTCTTGGCAATCAATATTTGTCTTTAGAGGCGCAGATGGAGAAGTTTTTGAAAAAGCAAAAGATTTTACTCAATATAAATTAAAGCATAATTACAGAAGTTGTCAAGAGATAATTAATTATGCTTGCACCGTGCATGATGAATTATTTAACGCCGCAGAAAACGGCTATGATTGCTATATTGCGCAAGTACAAGAAAGTCGCTCTAGTTTAATTGTTTGTGATCGCGGTAACGGTGGTGTTGTTTCAGTCGTTGATCCTTTTGGAGGTATGACTCGATTTGGAACTCAAGAGAAACTTGACATTTTGTCCGCGTTCAAAGATATTATAAGTAGGCAACCAATGATTTTATGTCGCACAAATAAACAAGTTAAGTTTATTAATGATTTAGGGTATTTTAATGCTTCTACAATACATCAAGCAAAAGGACTTGAATATAAAAGTGTTATTGCGATTGATAGCACAATTAATTCGGTAGAAGACTTAAATGTTGCTTATGTGGCAATGACCCGCGCGGAAGATGAGTTGTTTATTATAAATTGGCAACAATTTGAACAATTAGCACAAGTTGTGCTAGGAGGTGCTAAATATGGCTCGAGATCTATATAAAGATATTAATTGAACCGCGACAGAAATTGAAACATTAAAAGGAATTTGTAATTCTTCTTCTACTGCGAGTGAAAAGCTTAGATTAATTAATAGTGAAATTTTTGCACCTCATAATATAGAGCTCCATTATTATGGTAAACGAATTCAAACCACTTTAACTAAGCCTATACAATATGAAACAACTCGTTTAAGTAATATTAAATATGAAAATAATCAATTGATTATTGTTAATTCTGTTGTTATAACAGAAATTAAAGATATAACAACTGGTCAATTTTTAACTGCTAGCGGTTGTGAACTTAGTTTTATTAAATTAAATGATGCTAATATGAATAATGTTGGTTTTAAAATAAATGGAGAAAATAAAAAGACAATTTTTACCTTTAATAAAAAAATTAGTTATGCTGATGAACAAGTTAGAATGGCTTTAAGTGAAAGAGATAATGCCGTTTATTCATTAACAATTGATGATTTATATAAAATTAATGGTAAAAATCTTAATAAAACAGGATTTTTAAAATATCCTGTCCATGATCAAACTACTACATATGAACAAACTTCTCCATATGTTATTTATAAAGATAATGCGAATACTAATAATTTAAAATTTGTAGGTTTTCCTGAATATAAGATTAATGAAGGTAAAGCTGAAGAGAATATAATTTTAAATGGTTATTGTGATGTAAAATTCTCTCAAGAACAAGTTGACCAATATAATTTACCTTATCCTATTGCTAATTATCAAAACAATAAAGAGTTAAATTTAGTTAATTATTGTTTACCTTTGTTTAATAATTTTGATAATATTGAGTATGATAAATTACAAATTAAATATGATACTACAAATAAACAATTAGTTTTTACTACACCAATGATTAATGGTAAATATAAAATTGGTAAAATTGCTTTTGATAAAGATAATGAAAAATTAATTTGTTATCATTTACCTCCGATTTCGGTAGGCACAAAAATACCTAATGGTAAACAAGATCCAAAATCATGTCTTTGAGTTCAAAATTTAACAAGTAATTTGACTTATAAAAATGAAATTACCGATTATTATGTTTATTACTATTCTTCTTCTGTTTCAAGCTATATTGGTAAATTACATGAAAATTATCAATTACAATGTAATTTTTCTTATAATCCTACAGAAGCTGAATTTCTTGAAATTCTAGTTAATGAACACGCAGATCAAGAAGAACGTATAAATTATTGGATTTTTAGATATAAACAATATTTAGAAAATTATGATTATTTAATTGATTATAAAACTCTTTCACAAAGTTATATACAACAAGTTAATTGGGATGCTCAAATTAATGGAAGTGGTTTACAACCACAATGCACTTATTATTATAATGGTCAGACTGTTAATGCACAAGAAGCATATAATTGAAATAATAACCAAAATGAAGGCGCAACTAATTTCTTTGAAATAGGTAGTCGTTGATATCACTTATTATTTGATTATAAGATTAATATTTCAACAACAATTAATAACTTTCCTTCTTTTAGAGGAAATTATACTCCTTTTTCTACTGCTGCTGCTCAGAATTTTATAAATCATAATAATATTGACACAAGTTGTTATAATATAAATTATAAAGTTAATGATTTTCTTATTTATAATTATTGTTTAACGTCTGAAGAGAAAAAATCTTATTTTGATAATAATCATCAAGGTGAGAATAACACTCAAAACATTATTTACAGTAATAACTTTATTCGTCTAAATAATACACAATATCATAATGCTAATATTATTCGTCTAAATAATACAGATAACACTCCACAACAACAAGATATAGTTTTTCCTAAACGAGAAACAGATATAGTTCATTTAAGATGGTATAGATATATTAGTATGGGAATGAATACTAATTCCGCTATCGGTCTCTATGCCTTATGATTACAAACAGATGATACCACTAAACAAATTACTTGAAAGGAATATTCCAAATAAGACTAAGTTTTTCTTGACTTAGTCTTATTTTTTTAGTATAATATATATAGAAATAAAAGGAGATAATTATGATAGAAATAACATTACCTTATAATTGGTTTTTCACAATAGATACTACTAATTCAAACTATATATCTTCTCACGAATTAATTTTAACCGTGAAAGAAACAAATAAACTTATTATGAAAGGAAATTAATATATGGATATAAATAAATTTTTAAATCTTGAACCAATGAAATATTACGATAAAGATGCAGATGATTTATCACCTAACTTACAAAAGAAACGTTTAGATATAATTAATAATGTTAATGATGAATATATCGCAAGTGAAAAACACGATGGCGAATGGGCAATGTTTATTCGCGGTGAAAATGACGATGAAATATTTATCCGTAGCCGTTCAAAAGGAGTTAATGGGCATTATGGCGATTTTACTCCAAAACTTCCGCATTTAGTAGAAGAAATGAAGAAATGGCCTCACAACACAGTTTTACTTGGTGAAATTTGTGTGCGCGGCGCAAATCATACTTCACGTGATGTCGGCACAATATTAAGATGCTTACCAGCTAAAGCAATAGAAAGACAAAAAGATAATCCATTAATGGTTTATTTATTTGATTTACTTTATTCTAACAATGAAGATTATACTTCTACTGCTTATGCGACTCGTATGGTCATGTTATGCGAATATATTTGGGGTGCTAATTTTAGAATGACAGATTTCTTCGATGGTGATTTCGCTAATGCAGCGGATCAAATTATCGCAGAAGGCGGTGAAGGTATTGTTATTCAACGTAAGGATAATCCTTATTTAGCGGGAACTAGAACTGCGTGGAAAACACTTAAACTTAAGCAAAAACTTCCAATTATGGAATTAAAAGTTGTAGATATAGTAAAACCACAAAGAGATTATAAAGGTATTAATCCAGAAGGTTGGAATTATTGGGAAGGCATTTACACTGATACAGGTCATACAGTTCGTATTAATCACGCACCAGGTAATATTGATATGGAAGCACGTCTAGAATGGTCTCCAATTACAAAGCCATATTATTTTGATCGCGCGGTTGGTGTTGTTGTTGATTATAATGGAGTTTTAGTAAGCATTACAAGTGGTTGTACAGATGAACTTGGTGATTATTTAATAACAGAAGAAGCGCAAAATTTAATTAAAAATGGTTTATTATTCGCGCAAGTTAAAGCTATGATGACTTCGCAAAACGGTGCCTTAAGACACCCAGTCCTTGTTGACATTCGCGCAATGGACGATCAAATGAAAGAGTAAAATTGACAGTAGAAAAAACCATTATTATAATACATATAATAAGAGGTGTTATATATGGAAATTTCTATTGAAGGCAATCAAAAAATTCGTCTAATTCAAGGCGATTGTTATAAGTTTAATATTAAATTTGATGATATTAGTCAAGCTCTAGTTTCCCGTGTAGTCCTAACGTGCCAAGCACAAAACATTTCTGAAGATTTTTATTACGACAAGGAATCTAATACTTGGAAACTAGAACTTGAATCAGAAGATACAATTAATTACGCGGCGTCAGGTGCTTCATATGACCTTACTGCCATATTAAAAAATGAGTGCGTTAAAACCATTATTCATAATGGCTTATTCTTAGTTTTACCGAAGACTAATAAAATTACTTCATGGTAGAACAAAAAGAATTAATAATTCATATTACTGACACTCCTGATTTTTCGGCTACTATTGACGCACTAGTAGTAAGTAATGAATTATTTATAAACTTATTTCCAGAGACTAATGAAAATTAGTCTTTTTTTATTAGTTTAAAATTGATACGTCCTCACATCTAATGCGCGGTTAAATGGGGCTCTAGGAAGCTTTTTAGGTTCGTGAACCCGCGATTTGATGACGGTCAAGGACTTCGTAAATCAAGACAAATAAAAAGACAACCATTGCGGTTGTCTTAATATATTATTTACTTACTACTGTAAATTAGTCAATCCAGTATAATTTGTATGAGAATGGGTGTCCACATTCTGGGCATTTTCCAGAGTAATCTTCTTTATTAATCATAACTCTTTCGCCATTGTCAATTTCTCTTTCATCATTAGCTTTTTTAGATAATGATGTTAAAATTGCTGTTGGAATACCTAATTCTTTAGCACTCATTTTAACGCCACGGTGTGCTTTTAAAACTTCGATTGCTGCTAATTCTTTGTCTGTGTAATGTAAAACTTCTACTTTTGCCATAATAAATATTTATTTCCTTTCTTGTTCGTTTGAGTGAATCCGCTCTTGGCTAAATTTGACTGTTTGTATAGTAGCTAACTATTCCGTTATCACCACGAGAAGGTCAGTCATTGATAACTTTTGACGCGTCTCTGTAAAGATTATTTATTTATCTTTAACAATAATATTATAGGACATTTTTCTGACTTTGTCAAGAACTTTTTAACTTTCATTTTCGATTTTTTCAATAGGTTTAGTAAACACTCTACAAGTTCATTTACCTTCGCTATCAAAAGAAAATCCAATAGTATCAACATAATATTCTTCGTTATCGACAATAATCTTTAATTCCGCACCTTTTGGTGTGCGTTTTAAAACTTTTTGAATGTCTTTGATATTCATTGTTTTTCTCCTTACATAGATATTATAGAACATTTTTCTGGCTTTGTCAAGAAAAATTACGTATCAAGTTTAAAGGTTTTAAAAAAATTTGAACCAAAATAATCTTGACAAAATCAAAAAAATCTAGTATAATAAATATATAATGTAAAGGAGCATAAATTATGACAAATCAACAAAAGATTGATCGTTTCCATGAGATTGTTAATGAGATGGCAAATCTATATGCCAAAAAGAATAACAACTATGGAGATAGTTTTGGTAAACTCTTTCAAGACTTAGGACCTATCGCAGGTTTAGTGCCGCTTCACAATAAATTAGATCGTATAACTAATTTAATTCGTGGTGGACAAAATGATTTTGAAAGCGTAGAAGACACATTAAAAGATTTAGCTTGCTATGCGGTAATGAATTTAATTGCAATGGAAGAAGATCAAGATAGTATGTGTGAGGAGAAATAATGGCAGTAGTAGGAATTAAAACAGATGGAAATCCTGAGCAAAAGGAATTAATCCGTCTTATTATGGAAAAGGAAGGTAGTGGGCACGGTATTATTATCTGCACGGGTAATGCGGGCACTGGTAAGAATTATGTCTCTCTTGCCGCGGCATTGCAATGCTTAATAGAGAAAAAATATCAAACCATTTATTATGGACGAAATCCTGTTCAATGCGGGGAAGAAATGGGCTTCTTAGCAGGAGACCTTGATGATAAATACGAACCTTTCTTAGAGCCGCTCAAAGATAATATTAAGGCAATTGCACAATGTCATGGCATTAGCGTTGGCGATGCTATGAATAAAATAATTGCTTTACCTATTGCATTTTTAAGAGGACGTAGTTTAGATCAATCAATTATTATTATTGATGAATGTCAAAATTTAGACTTAAATACATTACAGACAATTATTACACGAAAAGGTAAATGGTCTAAGTTAATTTTATTAGGTTCTTATAACCAAATAGACGATAGTAAACAATTGCGTTATGAGAAATGCGATTTTGAAGAATTAACAAATCACTTAACAACTTTATTCCCTGATTACGTGGCGCATATTACGCTTTATAAATCAATGCGTGATGAAATGACCGCGGAATTAGATAATGCTTGTTTTGAATTAAAGACTAAACTAGCTCGAGAACGTAATAGTAAGAGGTAAAAATGA
>CALBGF010000098.1 GCA_937893635.1 uncultured Mollicutes bacterium
ACAACAAAATAGTCTTTATCATCTTTAGATTCAACACGATAAGAATTATTAACTATTTGTGATTCACTATATCTTGTTACATTTAACTTTAAATTGCCATATAATTCACCAAATTCATAAATTGATTTACTAGAAGATGAAGCTACTTTACTTTTATACATGTTATTATCATTAGTATTTTTTAGTCTAACGCTATCGTCATTAATATCATTCTTTAAATCCATGATATAATCTCCGGCTTTTAGCATTGATCCATCACTTAATGTTTGATCTAAATTAATATATAAATTTGTAGTATTATCATCATTTGTGGTGGATTTATTTACTCTTAAAGTATATGTAGGATGAGGCCAACCTTCTTGTAATTCAAGTAAAAGATATAATTGATCATATGTAACATTTTTGATAGAAGAGTTAATAATGAAGTAAGGTATGTTATCCACTACTTCAGTTTTAACACTATTAACTTTGATTTTTGGATTAACATCTCTTAAATCATTAAAAGTATAGTATTTAGTTTCTTTTGCTAAATCATATGTTCCATCTTTTAATAAACAATATGGTTGTACTTTGATGGAGTTATCTAATTCTGAAGTAGGAATATTACGTATTTCTACAGTCATAAATAAATTATAAGAAGTAGAACTATCTTCAATATATTCGGAAATTGCTTTAAATTCAGCGCCTTCATGACTATTATAGTAACTTGATAATTCGGTGCCATAAATGGTTTTATTTCCATTTGTATCTGTTTCAGAATAAGAATAATATAAAGCATCAACATCAAACATTTTATCTACTTTTGTAGTTTCACCATCAATGGTTTTTTCATATTCAATATGGAATCCAAATGTTCCAGGTAATGATAATTTATTATTATCATCCATATCAACTTTGACAGCGGAAATAAAGCGAATACTATTTTTTGTTTCATCTACTTTAGCTTTAGAATTAGAAACATATTGACCTTCACCATCATTAAAATCAATACTTTTATGGACATAATTTGTAGGATTAATTTTAATGGCGAGATCATTTGAATCTGCACTATGATTAGATGATGTTATTCCAATAATTGCCGCACATAAAGTAATAGTGCTTAAGGCAAAATACGCTATTTTCTTAGTTTTCATAATTTCACCTCTTTACCAATCAAACCCATTGCTGGTATCATTTTGAGCATCTTCATCATAAGTAATTTGTGGTAAGTCTGAGGAAGATAAAATCACATCGTCTAGTACAATTTCAAGTAAACTTAAATTAGGCTTTTCATAAATCTTTTTCATTCTTAGTTTTTCCTCCAATTGATTTATTTTTACACAATTTTTCTAGCTCTTTTTTTCTTAAATTAAGGCTATTAATTTGTGCTTTTATTTGTTCTAATTCATTTTTTATATCGGTCATTTGATCTGTTATTTCTAAATCATTAGTTACAAGTTTTGCTTTTTTTGGCTTTAATATGTAATAGACTGCAAAACCCATAGAAGCAACAATAAGAATATCTAATCCAACTAGTAAAGGTTTCCACCAAGGGAAGACATAGTTTCTAGTAGATTGACCAATAATTGCAGTAAATGGATCATTAGTTGCATCATAATTTAAATAAGCATTATAAGTATCACAAATTGTGTATATTACATTTTTAGCTGCTAATCGTGCAGCATACATTTGTGCTGCAGAATTTTTATCTAAAGGAGTTTGATTTACTTCAGCAGGATTAAGCCAAATATCATTTCCCGCTAAAACACCTTGATAGGCTTTCATCCAACCAACACCATTGGAGAAGTCAGTAATAACAGTTCCTTTAAATCCCCATTCAGTTCGTAAAATATCAGTCAATAATGCTCTATTAGCGCCAGTCCAAATTCCACCAAGAGAATTAAAACTACTCATTATTGCATTTGCGCCATTTTTGACAGCAATTTCAAATGGACGATTATATACTTCACGTAATGCTTGTTCAGTTAAGAAACAATCAATATCAGTCATAGAAGATTGATAAGCGGTAAAGTGTTTTAAATAACAATACATAAAGTTTGTTTTTGCTCCATTAATAACATAACTTGCCATTGATCCAGAAAGATAAGCATCTTCACTATAATATTCAAAATATCTTCCTGTATATGGTGTTCTTTGTAAATTAACACCTGGAGCATACCAGCCATTTATTCCAGTTGCGTTTCCTTCTGAAGCAACTGACCTTCCCATAGAAAACGCTAATTCTTTATTGAATGTACACGCTAGTGTTTGTTCTCCCATATATGCTGTCCACATTGCGCCACCAGCAATTGAACCGAAGTGATATTGGAAACCTTCTGGTCCATCATAATCAAGTAATTCTTTTTTACCAATTGATTCAATTGCGCGCGTTCTAAAACCTGATTTCTCTACTAAGTCACATAAGTCATCTTTAGTTAATTGATTTAATAATGGATCCCATACTTCGGATTTGTTGAAATTAGAAGGATCCGCTAAAGCTTTAATTAATTCTTCATTAGGTATTAATTTAGTTTTGCTATACATTCCTAAATCAGATTTGCTTGGATTTGATTTATCTTCTTTAAGCCATAATCTTAAGTCTCCGCTTTGTCCTTGAGTAGGCATTTGGACATCATTATAACCGGTATATAAATAATCTCTTAATGAAACAACTTTATTTAATGGTAAACTAGTTGTTTCTTTTGGAAAAGTACCAGCAAAATCAGCACGAGATAAATAAGTAACTTCGCCAATGTTTTTACCATCAATTGGAGCGTTTCCATAACTAGAAGTACCAGTGAATCTATTTTTTACTAATTGATTAGTAACTGGGTCTCTTTTATAAATCATAGTGTTTTCAAGATTGAATGTTGTAACTGCTTTATCACAACTATTTAAATGATGACTATCATTCATTAGTTTAATTTGATATTCGCCTTTATCTAATTCATATGTTCTTGCACCATTGTTATTTTTGTCATAACAATCATAAGAAGCAAAATCATAGATAGAGAAAGATAAAGTTACTTGTTGTTCTTCATTAGGGTTTAATAATTGTGTTTTAGCATAATCCATTAATTTTACATATGGTTTTTCAATTTCGCCTTTATAATAAGGAGTAGTAATGTAACACTGTACAACTTCCTTACCCGCAACTTCGCCAATATTTTTAACAGTAACTTTTACTTCGATTTTTGCTTTACGATTAGTAATAGTTTTTTCTTTTTCATTAAGTAAATTTAAATCATTATCATTTGTTCCTTCAACAAAAGAAGTCACGCTATCGACATGCCAGCTAAAAGAAGTATAAGATAATCCATAACCAAATGGATAAGAAACTACGCCATCATATCCTTTACCATATTCGTTATCAATATTATCAAAGTATCCTTCTTCATTAGCAGTTTCATACCAGAAGTATCCATAATAGATATCTTCGGCAAAAGTTAATTGTTTGGCACTAGTCAAATTAGCGCTGTTAAGGAAAGTTGGATCAAGTTTATGATCTAAGGCATAAGTAGAAGAAACATGTCCAGATGGATTTATTTTTCCGCTTAATATATTTCCAATTGATTTTGTTCCGACTTGTCCAGGATATCCCACGAATAAGCAAGCATCAATTTTATCATTTTGTAAGAATTTGGTTTCAATTGGATTGCTAGTATTTAATAAAACTATAACTTTGGAAAAGTTTTTAGTTACAATATCAATCATGTCTTCCTCTTCAGTTGATATTTGTAAATATGTTCTAGAACTATCAGTGGGTAACTTATATTTTGGCTGATCCATGTGAATATCAAACTGTTCTCCGCCATATCTCATAATGGTAATAATAGCAATACTAGAAAAGTTTTTAGCATTGTTAATTAGTTCATCAGTATAAAACGAACGATCTGGTTCTACAATTTGACATATTCCGCCCGTACCATTATTTTCACAAATTCTTTTTGGACAATATTCTGTGTATTTGTTAAATAATTCTTCGTTGATTTTAAATCCAGTTTCTTCTAATCCTTTTTTTAATGTCACTCTTGTTTCATCATTTACTGGTGCAGCACCGGACCCTCCACCTGTTAACAAAAATCCATTATCAGTAGAAGCCCAACCAAATAAATTAACATTAGTTTCACTAGCACTTAATGGTAAGGCATTATTTTCATTTTTTAATAATACCATACCTTCATTATTAATATTTTCCACTAGTTCCTTACCTTTAGTTAGAGCGTTTTGTACATGTTCGCCGTTAAAAGAAGTACCATCACCACATAATAAATTAGTAATTTGATTACTCCATTGAGCGCATAAAACATTTCCAACTGTTAAAGCTATTAATACAATTCCCATAAATGAAAATAAAACATAATGGGCTGGTTTTGGTTTATTAATTTTTATTTTCATGTAATTATTGCTCCTTTATTAAGTAGTTTATTGAAATCTTATCAATATTTATTGTCATATCAGAGTTTCCACCCCAAGGATGAGTTGGACAATCGAAAGCAGGACATAAGAAATCTAAAGTAATCTCGTTATCACCGATTTCTAAATCAATATCTAATATTTTTAATGTTTCCCATTTGGTAAATCTTTCATCCCAACCGCCAGTTTCATATTCTTGACCTTTGTATGCAATACTAGGAACCGCAACTTGTTTACCATTAACTTTCATAGTAAATATTTTATTTATTTCTGCATCTCCAATATCTTTTGGATTGCCATTTGCATCATAATTTAAAACATAATTACTACTTGCAGTCATATTTAAAGATGCCTTTTGTGCAATTTCTGAATAGATATGGAATGTTACTTTATCATTTTTATATATTGAACCTAGATATGATCCTTGATTTTTTCCATCCATCTTAGAAGATGCGACTTCTACATAATTACCGCTCTTTTTATATGTTTCAAATTCTTCTATTGATAAAGAATTATTATGTTCGGCTTCTAGAGTAATAGTTTTATTAATGGTTTTTTGACATCTTGAACAAGTACCAATATCATTTTCCCATACTAAGTTGTGGCCAAGTGCTTCAATAATTGGTAATGATGTAATTTCGTTTTTACCTTCTTCACCTAAAAACATTTTTCCACAAGTACAAGTGTAGTAAGTATTTATTCCTTTATCGGTACAAGTAGGTTTTTTACCATCTATTTTAGTAAGTTTATGAGTATGATTATTATCAATGTAATTGACCTTTAAATAATCTACATTAGCTAATTTAGCTTGACCATTTTCGTCGTTTGCGCCAATGCAAACCAATTTAACACTATTAAAACCTTTTTTTACATCAAACTCACCAAGATTTACTAACTTCCAATTAGCAAATATTGAATAACTTCCTTTTTTATCAAGAGTCCACTCCATACCTTCTAATAATTCGTGAGGTAAAGTAGTGACTTGATTATTAAATTGAACTTCAAATGTTTCATCAATATAAATATCCCCAGCTTTAGTCGGAGCCCAAGAAGATGAACCATCTTCGTTAACCCCAATTGCTAAGGTGTAGGCACTACTAGCATTAAGCATTAAGTTAGCTTTTATATCTTTGTTAGAGTAGAAGTTGAATATTAATCCTCTACCATAAGCGATTTCACCCATATAAGTATTATTAGAAGCTGTTTCAATATTAGATATTCTTGGTGTATCTTCTTTACCAGAACTATTCATCACACCATTACCAATTAAATCAGTATAGAAAAATTCATTTTCGTTACTTTTAGTTTCAGCTTCTATTAAAGAATAGTTACCAAACATTGTAAATTGATAAGATTTATCGCCATATTCAATAGAAATATTATGTTCTCCAGCACCAACAAAATAGTTTGAATCAGTAATAACTTCTTCGTTATCTTTGATGATATAATTGCTTAATGTTTCAATAGAGTTATCTAAGTTAACTACTTTTACTTCTAAATCATTTTTAAAATTAACATATCTTGTTTGTCCGTTTTTTTCAATTTTTGAATCATCAACAATTAATTCATTAATTTTGATTTCATCCATAGAAATAACTTCAACAGGATAATCAAGTGAACATTCTTCATAAGTAAAAGTTACTTTTGTATCACCTTTAGAAAATTGCTTAGGAGCGATAGTAAATTCCCCATCATATAATTCATCATCAATATCATCAGACCATTTCGCAACAAGTTTTAAACCAGTAGTATCAAATGATTCACCGACAATGTAACTAGTTTTTTTAGGACTAGAAAGAACTTCTAAAGAAGTAACATATGGATCTTCGCTTGTGACTCCACTGATGGAAGTATGAGAAGAACCGCTAGTGGCATGTGAACAAGATGATAAAACAAGTAAACCTAATAATAAATATATCTTTTTCATAATCCTCCAAAGAGCAATTATAAACTGCCTAAGTTTAAGATATATGAAAAAAATTTCGTATTATATAAATATAATGTAAGCGGTTTAAAAAAGTGTGCAAGTGGCTAATTATTTGTATCTTGCAAGATTATATTTATTTCGAATATGTTATTATTTGTTGATATTTTAATATCACCATTATATTTTTTTACAATTTTATCAATGCTTTTTAAACCAAACCCATGATTTTGATTGTCTTTTTTTGTGGTGATAAATTTGTTGTTTTCCACTAAGACATTGCCATCATAAGAATTGTAAATATAAATCAAAATTAATTTGCCTTTTTTGTTAATGTTTAAACCAATAGTCCTTTTACCAATTTCTACTTTTTCAGTTGCTTCAATAGCGTTATCGAGTAAATTTCCAAATAATGAATATATTTCAATAGCATTTAAAAATGACAAACAATCAGCGTTAATAATACAAGTTAAATCAATATTTTTTCTTAAACAAATTGTATTCTTTTCAGTTAAAACAGCATTTAAGGCAGTATTTGTAGTTTTAAAAGTTGAGTCATAGTCACTAACGATTTTATTAAAGTCATTAACAATTTCTTCGTTATCTTTCAAAGAATTTAAATGATTAGCAAATTGCTTTAAGTCATGACATTTAATATTCATTGCTTCCATATTTTCAATAGCGTTTTTATATTGCTTTTGTTCTAAAACTTGTAATTTTTTTAACACTAATAAATCAGTTTCAGCTTTTTTTCTTTTTGGTAGTTCAAATAAAAGTAATAGAACAACTAAACAACAAAGAATATTAAAAATGTGCAAAATACATTTACTAGAAATATCAGAATCTTTTAACGAATATGTAATTATTGAACTAAATACGATATTTATTGGTATGAGCAGTACCGCAAGTAGAATTGCGGTGGAAGTATCTAATTTTAGTGATTCTTTATCTTTGAGTTGAAAATTAACATAGATAAAAGACAAGAAATAAATTAAAGCAAATATCTGAATGTAAAAGGTGTATTGTAATACTTGAATAAACCAAGCTCTACCACCGAAACTAAATATGTTACTAGCGTACATTCCGCCATTGTTTAGTGCATCTTGTGGAATAAAAATAATAAGTGTTTCATAGCATTCTTGGGCAATATGTTGAATAGTATATCCGCCCATAGCAAAGATGAATATTTTTTTAAATGATTCATCAAAGATAAAATATCCCACTAAGACGGTGATCATAAACATAGTTAAAAACATAATTGAACAATATAAAGAATCAAATGATAAAATTGGTATAGCAAAAGAAAAGCCAAAACAAATAAGTAATCCGATTGGTAAACGCCAGGCTAAACCTTTTCTTGGCTTGAAATATAGAAAGAAGAAGCATTCAGCCAGTATTAACTCGAGCATAAAAATAGGTCGATATACAAATAATTCAGTTATCTTGTACATTATTAAACACCTTTTTTATTTTGATAAAATTCCGCAAGTGCGGATATAAAGTCAGTTCTTTTTCTTCTTGAAATAGGGAGACTATCTTTTCCTAACAAGACTGTTCCGCCTTCTACAGCTAAAACATAATTCATATTAACTAAAATGAATCTACTAATTCTAAAGAAATTACATTTTGCTAATTTTTGTTCTATTTCGTATAAGTGCCCGATTGTTTCAATGGTTTTTGTGGCCATATGTATAACAAGTTTATTATCAAATACTTCGACATATATAATATCTTTACAAGATACTATTTCAATCTTGTCTTTGGTTTTTATATTTATTTTGATATCAAAAGTATTATTTAGTCTATTAATAGCTCTTTGGATTTTGATAGAAAAGTTAAAATAACTAATTGGTTTAACAATATAGTCTAAAGCTTCTACCTCATAACCATTAACCGCATATTGAGAAAGATTAGTTACAAATATTAAGACTACAGTTTTATCTATTTCTCTAATTTTTTTTGAAACTTCTAAGCCATTCATATAAGGCATATCTATGTCCATGAATATAATGTCGTAATTAGCGGAGAACTTATCAAGGAATCTTATACCATTTTCAAAACATTGAATATTAAACTCAATATTGTTCTCTTTTTCATATTGTTCTAAATAACTTTTCAATAATGTAAAGTCTTTTATGCTATCTTCAACAATTGCTACTTTGAACATAAATTTTTGCTCCTATTAAATTGATAATACAATAACAAAAAAATATTGTCAATCAAGTTAAAAAATTAAAAAACTCATAAAATTTATAACTTAAATTATAAAAAATAATGCAAATTCCGTATATTTTTAGAAGTTAATAAAAACAAATATAATGATAAAATTATTGAAATACCATTAATTGTTAAAACAACAAAAACAGATACTAATATTGATGTTATATTAAGTTCGTTTTAAGTTGTATAGTACAAAACTATAGTTAATTATTCTTTTTAAAATTCAAATTTGGAATATGATTGGAGAAAGCATTAAATTTCATAGAAGATGTAAGTAATATTGATTTACAAATAACATGATTTTGTTTTATTTTTCCAAAAAGTGCCGCAAAATAACTAACAAAAGCGCCGCAAAATAGTAGGTAAAAACGCCGCAAAACAATTGACAAAAATGCCGCAAAATGTATAATATAAATTGAAGGATGGGATATAATATGAGCACATTAAGCGATGACAAAGAATATAAACCAAGACTATTAGATAAGATAATTGATGAATATTTGGAAAGTTGTGGTGCCATTTGTATAGAAGGCCCTAAATGGTGTGGCAAAACATGGACATCTTCTCATCATTCTAATAGTGAGTTTTTAGTTGGAAATCCAGATAATAATTTTTCTAATAGAGAACTTGCTAAGGTAAGTCCTAATACTGTACTTAAAGGTCCAAAGCCAAGAATGATTGATGAATGGCAAGAAGTCCCATCATTATGGGATGCCGCAAGAGCTTTTGTAGATAAAAGTAATGATTATGGTGTACTAATTTTAACTGGTTCTTCAACTCCTAATACAAAGGGAATTATGCATTCTGGTGCTGGTAGAATAGTAAGTATTAGAATGAATACTATGTCACTATATGAATCTGGAGATTCTTCAGGAATGATTTCTCTTTCTGATTTAATACAAGGGAAATTCGAAGATAGTTTAATAGAAGAAGTAAGCCTTGAAAAATTAGCATACTTAGTTGTACGCGGCGGATGGCCGAAAAATATAAACTCTAAAAATCCTACAATTAATCCTAAATCATATGTTGAAACAATAATTAATAGTAATTTAACTGATGAAGAAGGTAAAAGATTTTCAAAAAATAAAATTGAGCATATTTTAAAATCTTTGGCAAGAAATGAATCTACAACAGCGAGTATTTCCAGAATTGCTAAAGATATTGAAGAGATTGATGAAAAAAATATATCTGCTGATACGGTTGCTAGATATATAGAGGAAATGAATAGAATGTTTCTATTTAATAATCAACCGCCATATTCTCCTAATATAAGATCGTCATTAAGAGTAAAAGGAGCAAGCAAAAGACATTTTTGTGATCCTGCTATTGCGTGTGCAATTTTAGATTTAAATGAAAAAAAATTAATGAATGATTTAAATACATTTGGCTTTTTATTTGAGGCATTAGTGGAAAGAGA
>CALBGF010000099.1 GCA_937893635.1 uncultured Mollicutes bacterium
GCAATATTAGAACAATTATTTAATGCCTCAGATATTGCAGTTGTTGGTAACTTTACTGGTGATTTAAAAAATATAGCGATGGCCGCGGTTGGCGCAAATAGTCCGATTATCGGATTGGTTGTTAATTTCTTTGTCGGTTTTTCTTTGGGCGCTAATGTGGTGATTGCTAAAGCATTTGGTGAAAATAATAAAGAATCCATTAGCAAATCTGTTCATACTTCCATTATTTTATCTTTAATTTGTGGAATAATTATTGGAATAATAGGAGAAGTATTTGCTTTAGATATTTTAAAATTATTAAAAGTACCTAGTGATGTATTATCTTACGCCTTATCTTATTTAAGAATATATTTTATTGGTTTACCTGTTATTTTGTTATATAACTTTGAAGCTGCAATATTTAGAAGTATTGGTAGAACGAAAGTTCCTTTAGTTGTTCTAGCGGTATCAGGTGTAATTAACGTCATCTTAAATTTGATCTTTGTTATTTTATTTAAAATGAATGTTGATGGAGTGGCATTAGCAACAGTTATATCTAACGCGATTAGCTCGATAGCGTTATTTATAATTTTATTAAAAACAAATGATTGTATAAAAGTAGAATTTAAAAAGTTAAGAATTTATAAAACTAGTCTTATTGATATTTTTAAAATTGGCTTTCCTTCTGGAGCACAAGGTGCAATATTCGCTATCTCTAATATTGTTATTCAAACCGCAATTAACTCATTAGGCGCGGATGTTATGGCGGGGTCTAGTGCCGCATATAATATTGAAGTATTTGCATATTATATTTTTAATTCATTTAGTCAAGCTTGTACTACATTTACAAGTCAAAATAATGGCGCTAAAAATTATAAAAGATGTAAGAAAATATATGGAATTTGCTTACTAGAAGACTTAATTGCTACAGTGTCTGCAATATTACTTATTTTGTTAATTGGTCGTCCGTTACTTTCAATATTTAATAACAATAAAGAGATTATTGATATTGGTTATCAAAGATTATTAATTGTATTCTCAGCCTATTTGTTTAGTATGACTTATGAAGTAACTGCGGGTTACTTAAGAGGATTTGGTAAGTCACTTGTGCCAGCAATTTTAACCGCAATTGGAGTATGCGGAGTACGTATTTCTTGGATTGCTTTTATATTTCCAAGATATAATTCTTTTACTTCCATTTTGATTTCTTACCCGGTTAGTTTATTTATTACAATGGTATTAATGTTATGTGCTTTATTAGCATATATGCCTGTAACAAGAATTTAAAAAAAACAAAATATTAAAATTAATGATTAATAAAATAATAACCATGAAAATTTTATTCATTTTTGATACAAAAATATTTAATATCTAATGTTTTTTGCTATTACTCAAGTTTATAATGAACTTGATATCTTTAAAGGTGGAATGTAAATGGAACAATATGATGTTATAGTTTGTGGCGGTGGTATTGCAGGCGTAAGTGCGGCAATATCTGCGGCAAGAATGAATCAAAAAGTATGCTTAATTGAAAGAAGTGCTTTACTTGGTGGATTAGCGACGATTGGATTAATTCATTGGTATGAACCTTTATGTGATGGTTTAGGGAATCAAATGATTTATTCTAATGCTGAAGAACTTTTAAAGTTAGCAATTTCACATGGCTATAATACTTTAGAAGATAGCTGGTTATATAAAAATAATGATAAACATAATAAAAGATATGCTTCTTGGTTTGATCCTAATTTATTTGCCTTATCACTTACTAGACTACTAGACGAATTACATGTAACAATTTATTTTGAAAGTCAAATTAGCGAAGTACATATGAAAAATAATTTATTAACTTCGATAGACATTTATACAATTGAAGGAAAAATTAATTTACGTGCTAAAACGTTTATTGATGCAACAGGTAGTGCTTATATATTTAAAAAAGCTAATTTAAAAACAAAAAATGGTACAAATTATTTAACATATGCTACATCTACATATAAAAACGGATTAAAAAAGCCAGTCTTCCAATATAGCGGTGCTTCTTTATCTGGTAATAATCAACCAGAAAATGTACGTATTTTTTCAAATGCTAATCAAAAAGATGTTAATGAATATTTATTGCTTGGACAAAAACTTTGTTTAAAAGAATACGAAGATGGTAAATTAGCGGATGTTTCTATTTTACCTTCAATGATTCAATTTAGAAAAATATCTACCATAATTGGTGATTATCAATTATCTAAAGATGATTTATATAAAAGACACGAAGATTCTATAGGCGTTATTGGTGTATTTGATAAACCAGGTGAATGGTATGAATTACCAATAGGAATTTTAAAAAATAGTAGTGTATCAAATTTATTTGCGGCAGGAAGAATTGTATCTTGTTTAGATGATGAAGCTTGGGAAGCAACAAGAGTAATACCTGTTTGTGCACTTACTGGTGAAGTTAGTGGTTTGTTAGCAAGCTTATATAATAAAAATAAAAGCCTAAACATTAGTGATGTTCAGACTTTATTAGAAAAAAGAAATATTAAATTACATTATTAATTTTTTAATTTAGGGAACTCTAAGGTAATAGTGGTTCCCTTATTTAATTTGGATTCGAGATTTAATTTGATATTATATTTTAAACAAATATGTTTAACAATTGATAATCCTAAACCGCTACCTTGATTGGTGGTGCGAGTTTTATCAACTTGATAAAATCTTTCAAATACTCGTGTTTGATTTTCTTTACTAATACCAATTCCTTGATCTTTAATAACAAATAAATTATCAACAATTTTAATATCAATTTCAGAATTATTATTTGAGTATTTAATAGCGTTATCAAGTAAATTAGAAATAAGATGAATTAAATCTTTTTCTGGAATTTTCGTAATTAATGATTCTAAAGAACTAACCATAACAATATTTTTAGAATCGGATTTTATTTTATAAGACTCGATTATTTTTTTAGTTATGTCCGCTAAATCATTAGTTTCATTATTAGAAACTTTTTCACTTTCTAAAGAAGATAAATTTAGCATATCGATAACCATTTCATTCATTCTTTTAGCTTCATTCATTG
>CALBGF010000100.1 GCA_937893635.1 uncultured Mollicutes bacterium
TTATTAATTTGATTTTTAGAGACCCTACGAAACCCTAAAAATTTTTAAAGCGCCTTAAAAAATGGCACCTTGTTAGCAAGATACCATTTAATAATTTTATAAAATTGATAAATCTATTTCTTTCTTATTTTTTAGTATAATATAAACTCCTAATGCTATAGAACCCGCTAATACAATTCCAGAACTAATTTCTATTCCTCTAATTAATGGCAAATAGAATGGTGTTAGTCTTTTTATTATAGTGTCACTTGTAATTCCATTCATGGCGCTACTATGTACAGTTGTATATAAAATTCTATGCATAGCTTCGCGCATTGCCCAAGCAACATCAGCATGATTTGTCTTACACATATCAATATTCGTTGATGTTTTTACTGCACCATCTACTAAATTAGTCCCAGCAAGTAACATTTGAACAAAGTTCATATACGGCGTAACATTTCCATACCACATATCAGTAACAGCAATACCAGTCATACCACATTCGTTGCGCAAGAAGTCGGTCATTAGCGATTTTGATTGCCCAGACCAGTAAAGTCCCAATCTATTAAATGCCGTCATAACTCCAGAAGCACCTTTCATAGTAACTTCAGTGCCATTGTAATTGTATGTGGTTCCATCAATTGTTATTGGTAATTCAAATGCTCGCAAATACACTTCTCGCAATGCTTGTTCATTGCACCAAACTGAAATGCCTCTTCTCATATCTTCCGAATCATTTAGGGCACAATGCTTATTATAAACATATAATCCTTTACTTTCCATTGCTGCCGTTTCATATGCACACATTTTGCCTGATAAGTATCCATCTTCAGAAAAATATTCAAAATTTCTTCCACTATATGGCGAACGAATAATATTACTGCCTGGTCCATACAATCCAGCATAACCCACCCATAATGCATCTTCACCAATCATAATACCAACTTCATAAATTAAGTCTTTATTAAATGAAGCAGCTAATACATTTGAAGACGGATAACAAGTTGGATAAGAGTCCATGTCAGGGTCGTTATATAAATAAGCATATCCTTGTTTGCTAGTCGATCCATATCTATATCTTTCTGTTAATCCATTTGGACCATTATGGTCAGTACATTCTGGCTTTCCAATACTTTCAATTGCTTCAGAATGCCTCATACCAGATGATATTGTTGATGTATAATCTTCCCAAGTTAATTGATCTAATAATTGATCCCACAATTCATCATCATAAGCAATTTTTTCACCTTTTTCATTTACTCTTAAATCAATAAGCTGAAGTCCATTATCTTGTCCATATTTAGGATATTCACTTTTGTCTTCTTCCACGACACATTCAGTTTGATATCCCATTGCCTTTTGATCAGTTGCCAAGCTAGCTGACCAGTGAATTACTGCATGTTTGCTCCAGTCCAATTGAACTGTACCTTCCCAGTTATTTCTTGTTAAATAATTAATGGAATCATTGCTTTTATGCTCGTATTTGTTAAAATCAACACCATCAAATCTATTAGTTATTTCATTACCAGTAGATTTGGATTTCGAATAAACTTTATTATCAAAATCCAATGTAATTTTTTCACTAACTAAATCTTTATTGCCTATTGCATCCATCTTATTATTTGTATTTGATGGCGAATAGCCTTTCTTAGCAAGAATGTTATTTGCAGCTTCATGTGCATCACTACCAATGCTAAGATAATAATCGCCACTATTTAAAACATATGTCTTAGCATTATTAGAATCATAAGAAGCAAACTGACGCTCTTCAATTTCAATTTCAATAGTTTGCGATTCATTAGGATCTAATTCATTAGTTTTCTCAAATCCAACTAATTCCACACCTGCTGCTTCCATTTTATTTTCAATATTATATTGATTATAAGGCTTTTCCAAATATACTTGGACAACATCTTTTCCTTTTGAATTTCCAATATTTTTAACATCAACTTTTATAATGTATATTTTTTCATCATTTTTAGTTGATTCAGTTATTGAAAAATTAGAATATTTGAAATTTGTATAAGATAAACCATAACCAAAAGGATAAGTAACAACTTTAGAATAATCATAATTTCCTACATTCGAACGATTATAAACATAGTCCATATATCTAGTTTCTGTATATTTATATCCAACATAAATACCTTCTTGATAGGCTGTATAAACACGATCTTGGTTTAAAGTACCATCAGCTAATATTGAATCTGTAGCACCTTCATAAACTTTTGGTCCAAAATTTGTATTGACCGGGTTCATATTATGATTAGCCCAAAATGTTGTATTTAATCTTCCAGATGGTGATAACCCTGCTATAACCTCTGCAACTGCATAAAATCCTGTATTACCAGGCGTGCCAATCCATAATGCCGCGTCAATATCGTATTGTTCATCTTCTAAAAAATCAGCTTCAATTTGGTTACAACCATTTAGTAGAACGACAATTTTCTTAATGTTTCCTGCTTTTTTCTCTTCCTTTAAACCTAATAACATCTCTTTTTCTTTTGGTGACAAATGCAAGTAATTACCATCATTATCTCCAACAACATCTGTCTTTAATTTATTTACTGCAAAATCACCGCGAGGCATGTCAGATCCTTCCCCACCAATTCGAGAAAGCACCACAATAGCGGCATCGCCATATTGTTTAAATGATGAGCCAACATTCTCTTTAACTTCATTCCAAGGAGCTTCTCCCATATAGCCTATACCCTTAACACCTTGTCCTGTTGAAACAAATTTTCTTTTATATTCTGGATGTGAAGAATAATACTCCCATAACTGTGAATTAACACTAAAAAGTGAGTTTCTTTCAAATGCTTGCTTTAATGTTGGAGCTGTAGATGTATCAACATTACCAGATCCAGTTCCCCCATAGGCTGGATCAACACTCGAAATAGAAAATAATGATACATTTCTTGATTCTTTTTTCAAAGGTAAAGTATTATCATTATTTTTTAATAAAACTATTCCTTCTGCTTCTGCGTCTTCACAAAGTTTTGAACTATCCGCTTTTAATTCTTTGATTGATTTGTATTTAGTTTTATAGTATAAAGAATCCACTTCTTCAGATGAATCTTTTTTAATTATTTCAGTCGATTTAATATTTAACGCTTTATTAATTTGAGATTTATTTTCATCTGCTATCTCGTAACCAACTGAAGTTAAAACTAAAAAAGTAAGAGAGACAGCCAATAAAGTTTTAGGTAAAGTTAAATTTATTTTATTTTTCTTCATTATTTAAATCCTCCTTCTTTTCGAAATTGAGTGTTTTAAAGAACGCAACAAATGATAAAATTACGTTCATCAAAAACAAAACAAACAAAACAATAAATTGTGGCGTGAATTGTGAATCAATACCAACAAAAGCTGCTGAAATGTATTGATATGTTTTTAAAATGAATAATCCGAATACAATCAAATTTGTAGGCAATAAGGCTAAAGTTGAAAACTTGCCTTTAAATGGAATTAATAATCCGATTGATATGATTAATCCAAATAATAAAACATAAAATGCACTCCATGACATTAAATCCCAAATTGATTTGTTTCCAGCATAAAAGCATGGATACAAAATCAATGTGGCTAGCATTGTAATGACATTGATAATTAATAGATACGCGCCATATCCATTTACATTAAAAAATTTTCTTATTTTATATTTCATAAGGTCCTTTCTAGAATACGCAAATATTCTTTTAACAACCTAATTTTCAATGTAAAGCCAAAAATATAATACTTATTTTTCGTAAAAAACAAAAATGATTTCGTGAAATCAAAATCATGCGTTTAAAGCGGTTTCACGAGTCAAAAAAGCGCTTTCGCGAAAAAAACATATAATATTATAAAAAAACAAAATAGCATTGAAATGTAAATTTAGTTATATATTTATTACAAAAAGGAGAAAAGAAATGAAAAAGAAACTAATTTGTACATTATCATTATTTGCAGCCTTAGGATGCTTAGCTTCATGTAATAATGGAAACAATCCATCAAGTAAGCCAAGTAATGAACAACCAAGCACATCTACAATACCAGAAAGAAAATATGTAAGCCCATATGAACATGAATTCGTATATTATGCTCCAGGTAAAGTTTATGATGCAGAAACAAAAACAGAAGGCGAAGCTAATACACTTGCTTCCCAAGCATTTGAAACATCTAAGCATAAAGGGCCAAACTATATGATTTACATTCGCTTATTAAAAGAGGCCAATGGTGAAAAATCTGTTAAGGCAGGTAGACGAATTCTTTTCCAAAATGGTGATTTGTTAAACGCAAAAATATTTGAAACAACTGGATCATGGGAAAAGCAAGGAGATTCTTACACAATTAATTTGGAAGGTTTTGAAGGAAGAGGAAGCGTTAATGAAAATGTAACTTTAACATCAACCGCTGACGGAAAAGTTAATTGGACTTATTACTATAACACAAAAGAATATGTTACTCCATTATATACATCCGCTTCATTTATTGGTGAATACACTGGAACATTCACAAATATGGAAGGACAAATAAATCCTGTCAATGAAGTTGTAGTTGATTTCAAAGATGATGATAATTCTTTATACACAAAAGGGTCATTTAATGATACTGGCATTGGTGCTTTTGAAGGTGCAATTGATGAATTCGGTTGTGTTATGGATGGTAAAATCACTAGATTGGATGGATCTTTTGTTGGATTATTCTATACAGATTTAGACGGAAAAGCAAAATTTAATTGTTCTTGTGAAGCACGTGAAAGAACATCTACTGTAAGAACAGAGATTATATAAACTAATCAGAAATCTTAAAAAGCACTCGGCAAAAGTGCTTTTTTTCGCTTTTATGCTATAATTAAAATATAAGATGTTGGCAATAAAGAAAAATAAAATATTATAGGGAGTAATTGAAATGAAAATAGCATTAATTGAAGATGAAGAAATATATTCAAGTCACTTTAAAAACTTAATCAATCAATACAAAAACAACAATTCATCATTTATCGAATTGGATATATTTAATACTTCAATTGCTTTTTTAGACAAATTTAAAGCAAACTATGATATTATTTTTATTGACATTGAGTTGCCCGATATTAACGGACTTGAATTAAGTAAGAAAATAAGAAAAATTGATGATGAGGCAATCATTATATTTATAACTAACCTTGCTCAATTTGCGATAAATGGATATGAAGTTAATGCATACGACTACATAGTAAAACCAATCAAATACGAAAGATTAGAAGCAATTCTTAATAAACTATCTACTAAGGTTGAAAAAAATACTGACTTTTTTAACATTAAAACAACTTCTGGCTATCTGAAAATTAGATGTAAAGATGTTTTTTATATTTCCGTTGATGATCACCTAGTGTATTTACACTTAAAAAACAAAAATTATGAATGTTGGGATTCTTTAAAAAATATTGAAAATACTCTTCCAACAGATTTTTTCGTACGTATTTCTAAATCAAAAATTGTCAATATCTTTCATATCGTTTCAATCGGAAACAAAACAATTAGTTTATCTAATAATTTAGAATTAACATTTTCACCATTATTAAAAAATCAAATAATGGATGCACTAAACAAGGTAATATAAAATGAATGAACTTATTATTGAACAATTTAAGTATTATTTAACATTTTCTCTATCGTATTTTATTGCAGGTCTTGCGGTAACTAACTCTTTAAAAAGGAGAAAAAAAGAAGGATTTTTTTATATAATTGTCCTATTAATTTCTTGCGTTTTATCGCTTGTTTTTGCTATTCTTCTTGTCGATTTAAAAGCAAGCAATTACGCATCATATAAAACTATAACTCCTTTAATTTTTACAATTTTAACCATTCCGACACTTATTCATTTATTCTATTTTATTAAAGAGTCATTAAGCACCAGAATATATATGTTTGTGGCAACAGCATTAGTTTATAACACCTCATCTTCTATATATAATATGATTTTCTACGCTTATGCTGATTTAGCTAACACTGGTTATTATCAAGCTTCAAAAACACCCGGAATATGGTTTTTCATATCTATATTATGTAAATTATTATGGTTTTTACTTATATCTTTCATTTTTAAAAAATACGCAAGCGTTAATAAACAATTTCATATTAATAGGATAATTACAGTATTATTTATTATTGCCGAAGTTGCAATCTTACTCATATCTCCTATGTTAAATGATAGAGTTATGCCAACTAAATATTTATTTAGAGTAAGTTTTGGGGCATTTTGTTTTTATATTATTTCTTTAAGCATGATTTTTGTCTTGTCATTTGCTAACGAATCCAAGTTAAGAATGGATCAAATGAATAAAATAGTCATAGCATCAATGAAAGAATATGAAATAACAAAAGAAAACATTGAAATCATTAATCAAAAGTGCCATGATATGCGGCATCAAATTAGAGTTGCCCAAAAAAGTGGCAAACTTAATGATGCATTTGTAAATGATACTTTAAAGTCAATTAATATTTATGATTGCAAAACAAAAACTGGCAATGACATTTTAGATGTGATTATAACTAACACAAAATTAAGGTGTAATGCAAATGATATTGAATTAAATGTAATTGTTGATGGTAAACTAATGGACTTCATGCGCGAGGATTATTTAATATCGTTATTTTCTAATTTGCTTGAAAACGCTACAAATTATGAGATACGAGTCAAAGATAAAGAAAAAAGAAAAATTTTATTAAAAGTATATTCTTGGAATTCATTTATCAAGATTCATTGCGAAAACTACTATACTGATAATGTTTTTGAAGAAGAAAAGAAAAATGAACATTACCATGGATTTGGTATTCAATCTATGAAGACAATCATTGAAAAATATAATGGACGATACTTATCAAGTATTAAAAATAATAATTTTATTGTTGATATTATTTTCAAAAAATAAATATTCATCGATTACTGCATTTTTGCGTAAAATATTCACTATTTCACGAAAAATTAAAGTAATCGTTTTTTTATATTTTATAAAATATTAATGTAAGATTACATTAATAAGCATATAGATAGAATGTTGACAAAACCATATTAAATTTATTATTGTTTTGCAAAGCTAATATTGTTATATTTAAAATCTTATAAAAAATAATTAGGGAAAGGGCTCGAGAAAACACTCGAATAAAGTATGAAAAAGAAATTATCATTTTTAACTGCAACACTCCTTTTAGGAGCACTTTCATCATGTGGCAAAAGCACAACCGTTTCCATCGATTATACTGGAAATGAAGAATCGGTGAACTTTGCTATTGAGGAAATTAAAACATCATTAAAAAAGAATAAACTGAAATTTGTATCAGAAGGTGGGGAATACAAAATTGTTATTAACTCTTCTAATGATAAAATATCCAAAGAAGGATATAAAATAGAAATTCATGATAAAGTCATTAATGTTCTATCAAATGATTCTACAGGCCTAATGTATGGTGGTTTACAACTAGCGGAAAATATATCATTAAATAAAGGCATCACTAACCTACAAGATTTTGAAGAAAGTCCATATTTAGAGTATCGTGGCGTATCTATTAGACCTCCAATGGATTTAAGAACGCCATCATATACAAATAATGGTGATTCTACAAGATGGAATTTAGAAAATACATGGGATTTAGATTTTTGGCAAGGTCTATTTGATAGAATGGCTAAAATGCGTTATAACTTGTTATCATTTGCAACAGTTAATTCTTTGGCGAATATGGTTAAAGTACCAGGATATGAGGAATGCGCGATTGACGATGTATTAGAATATACAGGATCATATGATGATACTTATTTGGGCGACTGCACTAACATGTATCGTCCAGAGCATATGAAAGAAGGAAATTATCGCGTTGTCAAAAAAATGACAATCGATGAAAAAATCGCATTTTGGAAACAAGTTATGGAAGCTGCTCATAATCGCGGCATTCATTGGCAAATGTCAACAATGAATATTTATACATTTGCCGAAAATGGTAAATATGGAATTACCGATGACCGCGATAACGAAGTTACAAAAGATTATTTTAGAAAAGCGTATGCGGAATTAATTAAAACATATCCTTACATAGATCAACTCAAAACAACATGTGGAGAAAACATGGTCGCCGAAAAAGGAACAGAAGCTATTTCTAATAAATGGTATAGATATGTTTACGGAGGAGCAATTGAAGATGCTCTAAAAAACGATCCAGAACGTGCAAGCACTTTTCTATTGGGATTTGCTGCTGTTGGTAATACTAAACTGACACAAGAGTTCTATGATGAATTTAAAGACTATCCTTATCCTTTGTATGTCAATAAAAGATATAATGATACTCGACTATTATCTGTATCAAAATGTACTGATAATGATGAATACATTAAAAATATGCCTGAAGGTTGGAACATGATTTATAACGTTCGTGGTGAAGATGCATATCACTTAACTTGGGGAGATCCAGATTTTGCTAGAGACTTTGCTAAAAATTCTAAAAAAGATCGTGTACTCGGATGGCACTTTGCTATTGATGGATATTATGTTTCTGGAAAAGAATATGAATTTGTCGATGATTCTTTAAATGGCGGTTACTATTACGATAGACATTGGATTATGTATACAATGTTTGGTCGATTTGCTTATAATCCAGAAATTACTAATGAAACATGGCAAAAAATTGTTGAAAATCATTATCGTGATGTTAAAACCGAAATTGTTGATTTAGCTTGGAAAGCTATGAATACTGCTGGAAAAATAATGCCAAATATCATTTGTCAGTTTGCACCTGGTGGCACTGATGCAGCATTCTTACCTGAAATGTGTACTTCTCATCCAACATTAGGAGGATTCCTTGGCGTTAAGAAAATGATTAATTCTAATTTAGCAGATCCTGATGGGGATATTTATTCATTTAGTGAATATGCAAAGATATTAAGTAGTGGCGTAACAAACTTAGAAAAAAGGACACCATTTGATGTTGCAAATGATTTAAGGGCATTAGCAAGTGAAGTACTAAAAGATGTTGAATCCACTCTTAAAAAATTAAAAGGAAAAAACACAGAATTAGAAAATTTATTACTTGATCAAAAATTATTTGCTTATTTAGGAAACTATTATGCAGACAAATTCGAAGGCACTATGAACTTAAGAATATATAATGATACAAAAGATACTAATTACCAAGAAAAGGCCATTAAAAATTTAGAGTCTGCTTTAGAGAATTGGAAATTATATGCCAATTTGTTCACTTCTAGATTTAAGGAAGAAAGACTTCCTCGCCATGGTGTTATTAATCCTAACAATTTAACTGCTGATGTTATTGAAGATATCAACACAGCTAAAACCTGGAAATGTAGAACTTATTAATATAAAAAGAAAGAAAAAAGCAAATATGAATAAAAAATTATTTAAAAAATTATTACTACCTACAATGCTTATAACTATGCTTACTTCTTGCAAAGAAAAAGAAAAAATACAAATTTTATATGATGGCAGCGATAAACCTATACTAAACGCCATAAAAGAAGTTAAAAGAGTGATTAAGAATTCTAATATGGAATTAGTAGATAGTAATCCTAACTACACGATTAAAATATTAGACTCTGATTCTCAACTAGGTAAAGAAGCTTATAAAATAACTAGAAATGATAGCAAATTTAGCATTTGCGGTGGTGATATAGTTGGTACAATGTATGGTGTATATCAAATTGCAGAATCAATTGAACTTAATGGTTCATTAAAATCAGTACAATCCCAATCTGAAAGTCCTTATTTACTAGATAGAGGATTTAGATTGAATCCACATTTAGATTTAAGAACTCCAAGTTATACTGCAAATGGAGATTCAACAAGAAACAACCAAGAAAATGTATGGGATTTAGATTTCTGGGATGGATTATTCTCAATGATGTCAAAACTAAGATATAATATTTTTGAATTTGCTGAGACATGTGCTTTGCCAAGTATGCTTGAAGTTCCAGGATATGAAGATTGTGCTTTAGAGGACATTTATTATTATACTGGTGAATATGATGATAGTTATTATGGTAATTCAACTAATATGTTTAGAAATGAACATTTAAATGAAGGTAATTACTATGTATTTAAGAAAATGACAATTCAAGAAAAAACCAAACACTGGCAAGATGTTATTCAACTAGCACACGACTATGGATTAAAATTCATGTTTAGTTATATGAATATTTATACATTTGCTGAAAATGGAAAATATGGTATTACTTCTGATAGAGCAAATGAAACAACTAAAGATTACTTTCAAAAAGCATTCACTAAATTTTTAGAAACTTTCGATATTGATTTATTGAAGGTAAATGCTGGCGAAAATATGGATTATCCTGCAGACACAAAATTTATTACCGAACAATGGATTTATGATGTCTATGGCAAAGCAGTAGAAAAATCTATTGTCGGAAAAAAAGATAATTTTACACTCGTTTATAATTTTAATAATGACAATTGGCCATTATGGGAAAAATTAAATATTACTAAAAAAGCATCTACTCGTTACGCTGATACACATATGTACTCTAAATGTACTAAGCCAACATATTCGCAAGAAACTAGAAATAACTTACCAGCAGGCGTTAAAGATCTGTATAATCTAAGAAATGAAGATGCATACCACTTTACATGGGCTGATGTTGAGTGGAGTAGAGAATTTATTAAAAACATGAAGCAAGAAAAGTCAGATGGATTCTGTCTTGGAAGTGCTGGTTACTTTATGGGAAAAGAATATTGTTTTAAAGACGAATCACTTAATGGCGGCTATTACTATAATCGACATTTTGCTAACTACACAATATTTGGTAGATTCTCATATAATCCAGATTTCCCAACTGAATATCTAGATTCTCTAGTCTATAATAGATTTAAAGATGTTAATAAAAATATTGTTGATATTGCTTGGAAAGCTATGCAATCTGGATCAAGATGGCTATTAGAATTCCAAAATACATATTATTATGGCGGTACTGACTCTTCTTGGTATCCAGAAACATGTCAATCACACCCAAATTTTGGCGGTTATCTTGGAATTAAAAGATTTTATAATGCTGACAATGCTTATTTAGGCGGAGACGCATTATCAATTGCTGAATATGCTAGATTAGTAAAACAAGGTGTTACACAATTTGATAAAACCACTCCATTAGAAACCGCAGAAAATCTTCATAAGATTGCAAATGAAACACGTAGTTTAGTTGCAGATTACAATAAAGCCAAAGGCAAAAAGAGTGTAGAACTAAATAATATAGTTTTAGATCAAGAAACTATATCATATTTATCTGATTTTTATGCATATAAATTAAAATCCGCAGTCGCATTACGCTTCTATAATGATACTAAGGATGTTTCAAAACAAAGTGAAGCTAAAGAAAACGCTCAAAAAGCATTAGAAGCTTGGACAAAATATTCTGAACTTTTCTTAAATAGATTTAAAGTCGAAAGATTTGCACGTATGGGTATCGTTGATCCAAGCGCATATATAAATGATGTTAAAAAAGATATTACAACCATTGAAAAATGGGTGTGTAGAGAACTTTAAAAAAATTTTCAATAGATTTAAAATCATTAATTTTAAAAGCAAAATCAAAGTAAATAAGGATAGAAATAATTGGTGTTTCTATCCTTTTACTATTTTTTAATTTTCCAATATCCTGATTTATTAGATCCTATTCGTTCTA
>CALBGF010000101.1 GCA_937893635.1 uncultured Mollicutes bacterium
TATGATGATAATGCCACAACTATTCCTTACTTAGACATGGGATTTAATATTAATTATAAATATAGCGCTACTACTCATGACTTTTCTTCGACAGTGGACCGCGTATTTAAATCAGTAATAATCAATAATAAAACATATAATAAAGAAAACATATCCTCTTTATTTAATGATGGAAATAGTTACGATTACTTCTTAGTTAAATCATTAACTAACATTCCTAGTGATGGATTAAATACTATTCTTAATGTATCACCATTTATTGTTGATAGTGATAATCAATTATACACATCATCAAGCTCATTAAATAATTCTATTTATGGTGATTTGTTTGATAATAATATTAACTCTGATAATGTGAAAATTGAATTTGAAGATTTTACTTTAGGTGGATCAGCTTTTGCCGCAAGTAAAGACACATCAGTTTATAAAAATACACGTCATTATTTAGCTAAATTAGGTGGAAAATATGCTGCTTCTCCTTATGGGGAGGAAGAAACTTCTTCACTAGGCAAATTAATTAATCCTACAGGAGACTTTGTCATGGGATTCGATGGCAGTAATAATAGTACCATGACCTGTACTTATAAATCAGATTATGAAGGATATGCAGATATTATTATTCGTGGTGCAAGTAATAAAAATAAACAAAATTATTCAATCGAAAAGTTAAATCTTGCTGATGCATTTAAATTAACAATTAATGATAAAGATTTTAGTATTCCTTCTAGCGCAAGTTTTTTAGGTCAAATAGATGCAGAAGCAGATGAAACTGTTAATATTGTTGGTAAAGATACAGATGGCGATGGAGTTGATGACGTTGAATTAGATTTAAACGGACGTTATATGATGCAGTTATGGCAATCTGTTAATATTGGTAAAGTTCATATTGTTAAAGGAGATAATGTATTTAAATTTGCTGCTACTACACCTAATTATTCTGGTCATTATGACTATATGGAATTAGATTTTGGTAAATACAACGATAAAAGTATTATTGATGAATCTATTAAATTAGAGGCTGAAGACTTTGCTTTAACTCAAAGCGGAGATAAGACAATATCTAAGACTGCCGATGCAAATAGTTATTGGCCTTATGCTTATTCTTCTCCTGCTGTTGCTACAAGTTGGGATAAAAATGGACTTGTGACTGATAACTCAAGAAATGGTTATTATGTTGGTAATGTTCGTGAAGGTGATAAAATGGCTCACTCGTTTGTATCTAGTAAAGATGGTTATCTAAATTATTCCATTGCGGGCGCTTCTAACTATGTACTTAAAGCTTCTTCAAGTAGTCAATCTGTTCCTTCAGAAACTGGTGACATGTATTTAAATAAAGTAATGACTGTTAAAGTTAATGGTATCCCAGTTACTATTAGTCAGAATGCTAAATTTGATGGTGGAAAAGATAGTGACCGTGGAAGAACCGATGGTGATAGATCATTATTTACAAATTATATTTTAACTTCATTAATGAGATTAAATGTTCGTAAAGGTCAAAGTTATAATATTGAATATACTTTCATTCATGAAGCAAACTATGCAGATGCTTATAGTAATAAAGTATGTGGTAATTATGACTATGTCACATTAGATTATTATCATTACGCCGCTAATTAAAATAAAATGTTTAAAAAAAGTTATGAAATCATTTAGTTGAAATCATAACTTTTTTGTTAGGTTTTTAATGTACTTATTTATAAAAATCACATTTTTCCATGTGTTTTAACTACTAATTCGCACATTTTTCCAGCTCTTTTTGCACAAATTTTCACATTTTTCCAGACTTTTTAGGTGATTTTTTCACATTTTTCTAAGTATATTATTATATTAAATAATCTTTTGCTTATCTTTAAGTTCT
>CALBGF010000102.1 GCA_937893635.1 uncultured Mollicutes bacterium
GCTGAACAAAATAGCACACCATTTGTATGGGGAAACGCTAATACAATTAAACAGATGAATTTTTTAAACTATTAAATTTATCTTACTTATGATAAAATTAGTTGAGTAAGGAGAAGCATCGTTTATGAAAAATATTATTGAAAAACTTTTTCACGTGAACGAAAAAGGGTCAAGTATTAAAACAGAAATAATTGGAGGATTAATTACATTTATTGCAATGTGTTATATTTTGCCAGTTAATGCTACTATTTTAGCGGATATGGGAATGAGCAAACTAGGCGTATTTGCTATGACTGCATTAGTGGGTGCTTTAGTAACATTTATTATGGGATTTGTTGCTAATTATCCAGTTGTTCTTAGTGCTGGTATGGGATTAAATGCATATTTAGCTTATACCATTTGTGGGAGTGCAGGATATTCATGGCAACAAGGAATGATTTTATTAACAATATCTGGATTATTGTTTTTAATATTATCTCTTACACCAGTAAGAAAGCTTATTATTGAAGCAATACCACGAGATTTACAACTTATTATTTCTAGTGCTTTAGGAGCTTTTATTTGTTTTGTAGGATTAAGAAATTCTGGCGTTATTGTTGAAGGATCAACTTTAGTACAATTAGGTGATTTTTTAAATCCGTCAACGATAATTTCCATAGTTGCTATTATATTATGTTTTGGCTTAATGTTTTCAAAAAATAAAATTGTTTCTACTTTAGCTATCCCAATTAGTATCTTAGTTGCGGCAGTTGCGGGTGTAATTACTTCCACTATCTTAATTAATAATGGTTCTTTATCAGAGGTTAATGGAACTTGGATGTTTAAATTAAATGAAAATGTTTCTTATGCTAGCAAACTTCCAATTGCTCCTTGGCTTGATAATAATGTTAGTTGGGGTATGAGTGGCGCAAAAGATGTTTTATTCTTTGGCTTATTAAATGATGGATATAGCACAAAAGATTTTGAAAATGACTTATTAAAAGTAATTTCAACACCAACTTCATATATTGCAATTTTCTCTTTAATATTTGTTAACTTATTTGATACAACTGCAACATTACTTGCTGTGGGAAGAAATACTGGTATTATTGATGAACAAGGCAAAATGCAAAATTATCAAAAAGCTGTTTTAGCTGATGCTGTTGGTGCCACAATATGTGGACCATTAGGAACATCAACTGTCACATCTTTTGCAGAAAGTAATGTTGGTGCAGAAATGGGTGCTAAAACTGGTTTAGCAGCAATAACTGCAGGATTAATGTTCTTATTATCAGCATTTATTTACCCGGTATTTTCAATATTTACTGCTGGTTCAGTTACCGCTCCGGCGCTAGTGTGTGTGGGTGCAATGATTTTTGTTGGTAATTTTAAAGACATTAATTTTAATGATCGTATTATTGCATTTACAGGATTTATTACTGTTATATTCTCATTATTAACATATTCAATTGCTTCGGGTATTGGTATTGGATTAATTACTTATTGCGTAATGATGCTTGTAGCAAGGCGTAGAAAAGAAGTATCTCTTCCAATATATATTATTGCAATCTTATTTGTAATTTCCTTTGCTTTATCAGCAATAATGACTATTTTATAATATGAATAAATATACAAAAATAATATTGTATTGCCTAGAAATTTTAATGCTGATATTTATTTTTATTGGCAATAAATTATGGATGAATGGCTGGTCGAATATTTTAAGAATAATTATTTATATAGTAACTATTCTTTTAGTAATATTAGCTTCAGTTTTGTTAATACTAAAGAAAGAAGAATTATTTAAATTAATATTTACGGGTACAATTATATTTTTCATTTTGTTTTATGCTTTAGTAATAGTTAATAGAGTGTTTAATTTAGATGGAATAAGTAGTGATGAAGAAAAAATAGAACATATCATAGAACTTATTCAAAAGACAGGGCCATATGGTAAAATTGTATTTGTTTTATTACAAATATTACAAGTTGTAGTACTTCCTTTACCAGCTTTATTATGTTATGTATCGGGTGTCATGATTTATGGACCTTTAGAAGCATTTATTTTGTCTTCCATAGGTGTATTTATTGGATCAATGATTTGCTATGTTATTGGTCGATTTTGTGGCAGAAAAGTGGTGCATTGGTTAGTTGGAGATAAAATGGATAAGTATTTAAATATTTTATCTACAAGAGGAAAAGGCCCTTTTGTAATCATGCAATTATTACCATTTTTTCCTGATGATGTATTATGTATTTTAGCTGGTGTTACTAATATGAACTTTTGGTTTTATTTAATTGTAATGCTAGTCATTAGACCTCTTGTAATAGCGGTTTATTGTTTTTTTGGAAGTGGTGCGATTATTCCATTTTCTGGATGGGGAATACCAGTTTGGATATTAATATTTGTGGTATTCATTATTCTAGGAATATTGACTTATAAATATCAAGATAAAATTGATGAATGGCTTTTAAAACATAAAACAATTAAAAAATGATAGCAAATCCGCTATCATTTTTGTTAGATTATTTAACTAATTCTAATAATATCTTTACCATTTTTTCCATTTGAGTTAAAGATACATATTCGAACTTTCCGTGATAATTATATCCACCAGTTCCTAAATTTGGTGTAGGAAGTCCTTTAACAGTTAATGTTGCTCCATCTGTTCCACCACGAATAGGAGAGAATTTAAATGGAATATTTAATTTATTGTAAGTTTCAACAATACGGTTAAGCGAACGGGGATCTTTTTCAATATATGGACGCATATTTTGATAACTATCAGTTATAGATAGAGTAACAATTTCATATTCGTATTTATGATTTAAGATATCTCTAGCAATTTCAAAGTCTTTCTTTTGCTTTTCAAATAATTCTTTTGAGTGATTACGAATTATGTATTGCATTGAAGTGTGTTCGCAATCCCCTTTTATATTATGCAAATGATTAAATCCTTGATAACCTTCTGTTTTACTTGGAATCATATCGCCTGGTAACAAATCATTAAATTCTTCCGCGACTAAGATAGAATTAATCATCTTTCCTTTAGCGGAACCAGGATGAATGCTTTTACCATAAATTTCGACATCAGCAGAAGCAGCATTGAAATTTTCATATTCAATCAAATCAATTTCGCCACCATCAATTGTATAAGCATAGTCAGCATCAAATTCAGTTATATCGAAGTTATCTGTACCACGACCGATTTCTTCATCTGGAGTGAAAGCAATACTGATTTGTCCATGTTTTATATTAGGGTGTTTAACTAATTCCTCCACTAAAGACATGATAATTGCAATACCTGCTTTATCATCAGCGCCCAATAGAGAAGTACCATCAGTAACAATTAAAGTTTCACCAATATTTCTTAAAAGAGTAGGAAATGTTTTGGTGTCTAAAATGATGTTTAAATCTTTGTTTAAAACAATATCACTACCATCATAGTTTGTGATTGTTCTTGGTTTTACATTAGCGCCATTAAAATCTGGAGATGTATCCATATGACTTATGAATCCAATTTTATCTTTTGCTTCTTCACAATTTGCTTCGATTTTAGCATATACAACGCCATATTTATTCAAATAAGCATTAGTAATACCTAAGCTTTGTAAATCATTAACAAGCTTACGAGCAAGATTTAATTGCTTACTTGTTGATGGATAAGTAGAAGATGATTCATCACTTTGTGTATCAATATCCACATAACTTAGGAAACGTTCTTTAATATTCATAATATCAATCCCTTCAAATACAACAAATATCATACACTAATTTTTTAATAAGTCCATAAATCTGATAAAATATGTTTGCAAAAAAATGTAATTAAATAAATTTAATCTTGAATTTATATATATTATTTGTTAGAATAACAAAGCGTTTGAAAAAAGCGCCGCAGATGTTCCGCTGGAGATCACTTACTCGAATGAACATTGAAGATAACGAAAAGGAGCGTGTTTATTGTGAACAATAATTTAGTAAAAGAAATCGAAAAATCACAATTAAAAACTGATATCCCATCATTCTCTTCTGGTGATACAGTTAATGTTTATGTCCGTATTATTGAAAACGGAAAAGAGAGATTACAATTATTCCAAGGCGTTGTCATGGCTCGTGTTGGTGGTGGCGTTGGCGAAACATTTATCGTAAGAAAAATTAGCAATGGCATCGGTGTTGAAAGAACATTCCCATTACACTCACCTTCAATTAGTAAAATCGAAGTTGTTAAAAAAGGTAAAGTTCGTCGTAACAAAATCTTCTACTTACGTGAACGTTCAGGAAAAGCAGCTCGTATTAAGACTGTTCTTTAATTTTTAGAAATTAATTTAAAAAATGATTTAATAAGTGACTTAAAGGCTTCTCTTTATTGAGGGCCTTTTTTGTTGCTATAAAAATTGCATTTAATTATAAGTTAATTTATAATTAAAAAAGCAAGGAGTTAACGCTATGGAAAAGAAAACAAAGAAAGCAAAAATAATTGATACTTTATTTATTATAGTTGTTGTAATGTGCTTTTGTGTGACTTCTCTTTTGCTATATCGTAATATTTGTTACGACAAAGTAATTGTCTCTGGTAGTTCGATGGAACCAACTCTTCTTAATGGAGATTATGGACTAATGAAGAGTACAAGTGGAGCTAAAAAAAGCATAAAACGTTTTGATATTGTTATTTTCAAAGTTGATGAAACAGATACATCAGAAGGGCATGATATTATTAAACGAATAATTGGAATGCCAGGAGAAACCATTCGCATTGCTACCGATGGAGAAATATTTATAAATGATGAAATATTAGAACAATCATTTATTAGTGAT
>CALBGF010000103.1 GCA_937893635.1 uncultured Mollicutes bacterium
TAAATTAAGCACTTATTCGTAAGTGCTTTTTTGTTGCTCTTCTTCATAAAATTTAATTAGGTAATATTATGAATGAAGAACAAATAGAGCAACTCCAGAAATTTGTCGAATACTTATTAGACCTTACTCCTAATGAAATGGCTCTTTTAGGCTCCGCAATTGCAATATTAATATCGCAGCCTCTTAATCCTGCTCAGCAAAATGTATTTGGTAACTTACTTGAATTAGTAGGCCAAATAATGCTTGCTATGGGAGCGCAAGGTCAATATATTAATAGTTTAAAATCTAATCCCGATAATTCTAAAATCATCAATAATTGTTATCCTAGAAAAGAGAATTAATGCTTCTTTATTAATAATTCATGGATTACTAAAGGAATCGAACTAATAGTGATTAAGAATATCCATTCCCAAGTATCTAACTTTGTTGTATGGAAAGTATTATTTAAGAAAGGAATATTTATTACTAAGAATTGTAATAATACACCTAATGAAAACGCCGCAAAAAGAACATAATTTTTCTTTTTTAGTATTTTTATTAATCCACTATTAGAATCAGACATCCCGATCATATGGAATAGTTGTGACATTGCTAATGTTACAAAAGCAAATGATCTAGATTTTAATAATATTTCTTTATTATTTGTTAATAGCGAATAGACATTTTCACCTAAATTATTCCATCCATAATTTGATATAGCATTAGTAATTGGATTAATAAGAAAACTAATTAATGTTAGTAGCGTAATTAAAAATCCATATCCAAATAAAATTTTATATCCGCCTTTAGCAAATAATGATTCATTCTTTTTCCGTGGCAATTCATTCATTATCTCATCACTACTTTTATCAACACCCAAAGCAATCGCCGGCAATGAATCAGTAATTAAATTAACCCATAATATATGCACTGGTACAAGCGGCATAGGTAAATTTAATAATATGCCTAAAAGCATAGCTAGTACTTCTGCAAAATTACTAGACAACAAAAACAATGTTGTTTTCTTTATATTTTCATATATTCCTCGGCCTTCTTTAACTGATGTAGCAATTGAAGAATAATTATCATCAAGCAAAATCATATCCGAAGCACTTTTGGCTACATCGGTCCCTTTTCTTCCCATAGCAATTCCAACATCTGCTTTTCTTAAAGAAGGAGCATCATTAACACCATCTCCAGTCATTGCCACTAGATTATCTTCTCTTTGAAAAAAAGTAACAATATCAATCTTATTTTTAGGAGAAACACGTGCAAAAATAGTCTTTTTTTGAATTATTTCTTTTTTTTGGTAATCTTTTAGTTGCTCAAATTCCACTCCTTCAATACAATCTTCTTTGCCACTTGCTATACCAAGTCTTTTGCCAATAGCAAAAGCAGTATCAAGACTATCGCCTGTTACCATAATTGTTTTAATACCGGCATTTTTTAATTGTTTTACTGCTTCTTTAGTTCCTTTTTTAGGAGGATCTATCATTCCAACAAATCCTAAAAAAGTCATACTTTCTTCAAGTATTTTATCACAATTTTTATAAGCAAAAGCAATAACTCTTAAGGCATTACTCGTCAATTTATTTAAAAGTTCTTTTTGCTTTAATAGCATAACTTTATCTAATTCCAGTTCTTTTCCATTTATTAAAATTTTTTTGCATTTTCTTAGTATTTCTTCACTTGCGCCTTTAGCAAATTGGATTTTTTTGTTATTGCTTTCTATTATTACACTCATCATCTTTTTTTCACTAGAAAATGAATTTTCTTCTATTTTTTTATATTTAAAATCTTTATTAACAGCACTAGCAAAAGACACTATTGCCACTTCTAAAGGATCACCAATATAATTCTTACCACTTTTTAAGCTATGGCAAGAAAGCATATTTTGATATAAGTAATCTAATGTTTTACTTTGTTTAATATTTTTAAGGCCATACTTACTATTATCATAAACTAAGCTAACAACTGTCATCTGATTTTCTGTTAATGTACCGGTTTTATCAGTTAAAATTACGTTAACAGCGCCCAATGTCTCAACGGCATGTAATTTTCTAATAATCATATTTGTTTTAACTAAGCGTTGTACACCCATTGCTAAAACAATTGTCACCACTGCGGGTAATCCTTCTGGCACTGCTGCGACCGCTAAAGAGATGGAAGTAATAAACATTTCAATTACATCACGTTTTTGGATTAAAGCAATTAAAAATAATAATACACATATTGCAATGGTAATAAAACCTAACAACTTTCCTAAATCTTCTAATTTCTTTTGTAAAGGTGTTTGAGGTACTTTATGTTTATCTAACATTTTAGCAATTAACCCTACTTCAGTATTCATTCCTACTTTAGTAACAACCATTTCGCTATGTCCTTGCAAAACAAGTGTAGACATAAACACTTCATCGAGTCGTTCAGCAATTGGTGTTACATTTGAACTAGAAAACGCTTCATTTTTATTTACTGGAGTCGATTCTCCGGTTAATGCTGACTCATCACACATCAAATTATATGTATTAAATATTTTTCCATCCGCAGGAACTATATTCCCTTCTTCTAATAAAACAATATCTCCCACTACTAAATTCGTAGTATCTATTTTAAATACTTTACCATCTCTTTTAACCGCTATTTGTTGATGAGTGATTTTTTTCAATGCTTCAATTGCTTTATTTGCTTTTTCTTCTTGAATAAAACCAACTGTTCCATTCATTAAAACGACAAATGATATTATCGCCGCATCGGCATATTCTTTTAATAATATTGATATAATACCCGATAACAATAATATATAAATCAAAACGTCATTAAATTCATTTAAAAAGCGCAAAATAGGAGAAGCTTTTTTAGCTTCTTTCAATTCATTTAATCCATTATTAGCTAATCTAATTCTAGTTTCGCTTTCTGATAATCCTGTTTTTAAATTTGTTTTAAGTTGTTGTTCAATGTTTCTTTCCATAATTTTAATAAAAAGCCTTTAGCATTTTAAACTACTAAAGGCATCACATTAAAATATATGTTTTTTATTATTTGCTAGAACATATTATATAAATCTTCTGAACCTAATTTTTCTGAAACCATTTTAATAGCTTCTTCATATAGTTCAAGTTCAACTTTCTTTTCAATTGCATCGCTCATATGATTAATACGTTTTTTCATTCCTTCGATAGCAATTTCGCTTTCTGATAAACTTTCATTTATTAATCCACTAACAAGAAGATATACACGTTTTGTAGCTATATCTTTGTCTTTTGCTAACATTTTACGGTCATCAGATTCTAATACATCCCAATAATATTTTGAAGCTTCTTCGATTGAGCTATTTAAGATTATAAAATACAATTTTTGGAAGCGATAACGATATCCGGTAATTGTTTCTAATGCATTAGTGTCCGCTAAAACCGTGTCAACAACTTCTTCAGCCTTTTTATAATCTTTTTTATTTAAACATTCATAATATGCATATCGGTTAATTAAGACTGTCATTGGAGTAATTTCTTTATAAACAGGAATATTCTCTGGAGTTTTTCCTACTCTTATATCTTCTTCAATACGCATAAATTCATTATAAGCATCCGCGTTTTCTTTTTTACCTAATAATTTTAAACGATAACCATCATTTAAAATATCTGTTCTCATTGGAATAATATTATATAGCACGAAAACTAAGCCAACGCCAAAGTAGATAAGAAATCCATATTTAATTTGGGCTGGAATTGCTTTAATCATATAAAGAATTAAACAAATAATTACAGAAACCAAGAAAGATAAAATTCCTCCTCTTAAAAAAGAAGCTGGATTAGATTTTTTATCTTTAGTAACTGGTGTAAATCTTGTTTCACTAAATAAGCCTTCGAATCCTTCTAATTTAAACGCCCATTTATTTTCTTTTTTATACCAACATAATCCAAACATATTGAAATAAGTTAATTTGTATCCGCCAATCTTAGCTCCAATAATATGACCTACTTCATAAATAAGAGCAAACACAACCACAGATATTGCCATACAAATCAAAACATATGGCCAAGCTTGCGCAGAAGATAATTCTAGTGCACTTATTGCTACTACAATTACTGTTTGTCCTACTAAGTAGATTAACGCAAACATAATTAAGTAAACTATTATTGTTCCTAACTCATTTTTTTCCATAATAGTCCCTCCTTAAAATTTATTTAATATTATAGCACTTTACATTTATTAAAACACTAGATAAGAATTATTTTATTAAACCTGGAACAAATTGATTATTTAACATTTCTAGTTTATTTAATAAATCTTCAACTTTTTCTTTCATTCCTTGATCAATCCAAAGAATAATACAACTCGTCATTGCGGAAGTATAATACGTAACGTAAAACTTTTTTTCCTCACTTGTAAATTTATTTTCTTTATCCAAAGTAACAAATTGTCTTAGTATTTGAGAATAAAAATAACTATATACAAATTGTTCAAATAAATCCCGCGCTGAACTTTCTAAAATATGTTTCACAAAATTTTTATTTTTATTAACATACTTAATAATTTGTTTAACCATCTCTTTCCAATCTTTAACTTCTTTATTAATTAAAGTATTTTCATTTAGAAAAATCCAAGTTAAAAGATCGTATATGTCTCGGAAATGATAATAGAAAGTTTGTCTTTTTATATTACAAGCAGAAGATAATTCTTGCACTGTAATACGATCAAATGATTCATTAGACATTAATTTTTTTAATGTATCCGCAACTAATTGTTCTGTTTTCATTTGTTTCTTAATTTAGCGTATTCTACCGCAATCATAGAACCTACTTTAGCATTATTAAGTACTAATTTTATATTTGATTCTAATGAATCTCCACCGCTTAATTCACAAATTTTGCTAAGTAAGAATGGTGTTGTTTCTTTACCGTGTACTCCAAGTTGTTTCATTTCTTCAATAGCGTCATCAATGCACTTATCAATTCTTTCTTTATCCATCGCATATTCTTCTGGGATTGGATTAGAAATAAGAATACCTCCTTTTAAGTGGTTATCTCTTTTAGCTTTAATGATATTAGCGCCATCTAGTGGTGAACTAATTGCATAATCACAATTTAATCCACTATGTGCGGTATAGAAATCAGCTAATTCAATAGTTTTATATCCTAAAACTGTTACACCAAAAGTTTCTAAATACTCTAATGTTAATTTCAAATCAAGAATAGCCTTAGCACCAGCACATACAACAGTAACATCAGTATTAGCTAATTCTTGTAAATCTGCGGAAATATCAAATGTCTCTTGTGCTCCACGATGTACGCCACCAATACCGCCAGTAACAAATACTTCAATACCTGCTTCATGCGCGAGAATCATCGTTGTAGCAACTGTTGTAGCGCCCCATAATTTACGAGCATAGACAACTGGTAAATCTCTACGAGATACTTTTATAATACCTTTTCTTTTGCCAAATTCTTCAATTTCATCTTTGCTCATTCCAATAACACCAACACCATCAATAATTCCGATTGTTGCTGGAATTGCACCATACTTTCTAACTTCTTCTTCAACCATCAAAGCAGTTTCAACATTTTTTGGATATGGCATACCATGAGAAATAATTGTTGACTCTAATGCCACAACTGCTTTTCCTTCTTCTAACGCTTTCTTTACTTCTTCACTAATTCGAATCATTTAAAACACCCCTATCTTTTTTGCGAATAAATCTATCGAAGACATAGTATATTACAAAATATAAAACTGTAAATACTAAAATTATACCTATTGTAATTAATATGTTTTGTGTACTTAACATTGATGGATAAATTTTAAAAATGTTTAGTGGTTCTCCGCCAATAACAATTAGTTTTTTCTCGGAAACAATTGATAATGTAACAAATAATGTTATTGTTAATAAAGTTAGGCAAGAAAATAACACTGTACGATATTTATTGAAAGGCCAACAGCATCTAAATAAAACAACTAAGCACATAAACGAAATAATAAACATACCCATAGTTTGAATTATTTGACTATTTCCAATCGCACCATTTAAATTCAAAAGCAATAATGTTAATACTGCTAAAGTGATAGTTACACCACCTGGAATTGCGTTACATACAACATTGTTAACAAACCCACCTTCAATAACTTTATCATTAGGTTGTAAAGACAGGAAGAATGAAGCAATGCCTATTCCACAGAACTCCCAAATATATAAATGTTGCGTTTCAAAAGGATATTGGAATGTCGCTGCTGATTTAAATATCATTCCTATGACTGCAACAATAAGTAATATAACGGAAAGTAAGAAAGCAAAAATAGTTTTATTTAAAAATAAAGAACAGGTTTGTTGTAAATTATTAACAACTCTTCGACCTTCTTGAACAACTTCTGGCATATGAGAAAAATCTGAATCCATTAAAACTAAGTGAGAGGAATACTTTGTTGCATCCGCGCCACTTGCCATAGCAATTGAGCAATCTGCTTTCTTTAAAGCAATAATATCATTAACTCCATCGCCAGTCATAGCGACAGTTTTTCCTTGCTCTTTTAAAGCTTCCACTAAAGCAGCTTTTTGTTCTGGAGAAACTCGGCCAAATATTGTATACTTATTAGCAATTTTCTTTACTTCATCAAGTTCCATACCTTCCAAATTAATGATTGATTCATAATCATCAACGCCACATTGACGAGCTATCTCACCAACAGTGATAGGATTATCTCCAGATATGATTTTTATATCGACATTATTTTGTTTAAACCAAGCAATTGTCGATTCAGCATTTTCACGAATATTATCTTTAATAGAAATATAAGCTATAATTTTAGATCCTAATGGTGGTTGTTCTTTACGACTTGGCATTATTGAATGAGTTAACACCATAACTCTTAAGCCACGCTTAGATAATTCTTCGATTTTTTCTTTTGCTTTACTAGGAAGTTTTTTAATAATAAATTCTGCCGCTCCTAATGTATATGTACCTTTACCTTTAAGTGTTACCATCGAATATTTTCTAGCACTAGAAAATGGCAACGTATTAGTGGCAATATATTTATCATTTAATGGACACATTTTCATAATTGCTTTAGCAGTTTGATTGTTATCTTTAGTAGCATTAAGCATAGAACCTAAGACAACTTTAATATCATCTAGATTATTTCTTCCTTCTGCCTCTATTTCATTAATCGACATTGTTCCATCTGTTAATGTTCCTGTTTTATCAAAGCACAAGACATTAGAACGCGCTAGCATTTCAATTGAATATAATTCTTGCACCATAGTTTTCTTTTTTCCTAAGCGTAAAACACCTACCGCTAAGGTCATTGAAGTAAATAAGAACATTCCTGCTGGAATCATTCCAATCATTGATGCTGAGGTTGATTTAACTGCTTCTTTAATTTTATCAACTGTACTAATTGCATCAGAATTAAAATAGTCTTTAAAGAAAAGCATAATTCCTAAAGGAATAATAACCAAACTAATAATATGAAATATTTTATTTAATGATTTTAATAATTCGGATTTTGGTCTTTTAAATTGTTTTGCTTTTGATTGTATTTCTTCAACAAAAGAACTTTTACCAACTTTTTCCGCCCTTAAGGTTGCTTTACCGCTAACAACAAAAGATCCAGAATAAGCTAAATCGCCGACACTCTTTTTAATAGTTAACGATTCACCTGTAATAATAGATTCATCAACTTCTAATTCACCATCAACTACAATAGCGTCAACGCTTATTTGCTTACCAGTTTCTAAAAAGAATATATCATCTAAAACTAATTCTCCAGTTGGAATATCTTTTATTTCTCCATCTCTTATAACTTTAACAGTTGGTTCTACTGATAGTTTAAGTTTTTCCACTAGTCTTTTCGCGCGAATATCTTGAACTAAACCAATAATCATATTTAATACCATAACAGTCATAAAAGCGACAATGCCTTCTGCATTACCTACTAATATTTCTGCTATCGCAATTATTGTTAAAAGTATATTAAAGAATGTTAAAACATTACTTTTTATTATTTCAAAATAAGTTTTAGTTGTTTGTTTTGTTGTCTTGTTATATAACTTTTGTTTTTTTCTATTTTCTACTTGCTCACTAGTTAACCCTGTGTCTAGTGCAGCATTAAATCTTTCTATATTTTCTTCAGCATTAGATTGTTTTTTCATTTCTGCTATCCTCATATATTTATTATATAAAAACCAAATAGAATTAATCAATAAAAAAAGAGTCTATATTAGACTCTTTTAAGCGGTTTTTCATCTTATTTTAACTATTTAGTTATTAAGCGGAAAGAAATTTTATATGTATAGACATAACCCAAGCTTGCTTGTCCATCAGAAATACTTTGTTGGATACATGCTTGTAATGTAAGTACATAATGTTCAGCTACTGTTACATTTGTTTCTTCATCAATTCCTTCAGGAATTAAACTTGCTGTTAATTTTGTTGTAACTGCTGAATTAGGTCTCTTAGAATTTTTATAGATTTTTCTAATATCTCTAATAACACTTGTATCTAATAAAGAAATTTCAGGCTCATTTCCTTCACTATATGGAGTTGTTACTTTTCCATTAGAATATCTACTAGTTCCGTAGAATTGTTGAATTTGATAATTATTACCATCTTTATTAAATTGTTGTATAACAGCACTTTCAGCATAAATACTGTTGCTATCATCTGTACCAGTTTGGCTTAAGTAAGTAACAGAAACATTATCGTTATATAAAGTAGTATCTGATAAAGATTCTTCTTCATATGTTTCAGAAAGACTTTGACTATAGTTATATTCTCTTACCACACCTGTAGGTTCATTAATTTCGGCAGCAATAATTGTATCATTAACTTGTTCAAGTAATGCTTCTGCTTCATCATGTTTATTTCCATCTTCAACATCAGGAACTAAAGTACCATTATCATAGTACTTATTGTAATCGAATATTACTTTATCACTATCTGTTTCTTGGTAATCGCCAACACTAGTATATCCGTAACTAAATACCATAGTATATGATTGTAATAATTCTCCATAATACGTAAATTCGAAATCATAGCCATATTTTAATAAACGATTATGTTCATCAAGTTGAGCATAGATTATTTGTTTAACACCTTGTCCAGCATATTGAGTTCCTTCTTCATAATAAATATCTTGATTGTATTGAAGGGTAATATTTCCGTTTTCATCTTTTGAAGAACTATACCATTGAGTGTTTTTATCAAATGTTGGATTTCCATCAGAATCAACAGCTTCATAATTACTCTTTGAAAGATATTGAACAAAGTTAGATCTCATTTGGAAATTAAAATAATCTTTTACTGGTGTCTTATCTATGTTTCTATCTAATACACGATAATTGTTAGGTACAGAATATTTTTCTCCATCTTTAAGATTTGGTTCGCTTTCTCCATCTTTTGGTAATTCGTGAATTATTTGAACAAAATAATTTGTGCCATTAATATCACGATTGTTAACAAATCCTTTATTTTTTGATGTTTGATCTTCGTGAGTTTCATATGCTTCATCAGTGGCTACTGATAAAGTTGTACTACTATCTTGTATAATCACATCATTATCATAAATGTTATAAGTCATATCAATAGTTGATGTCTTATATCCTGCATCTATTTCAAAATAAACATAATCGTAATTTTCATAAGCGTGGACTGTCATAGTTTTATTATCTCTAACAGCAAATCCTAAATTAGAAGATAAAGCAAAGAATTGTTCTTCGTTTAATACACCATCAAATTGTTTTTTCTCTCCACTAGAAGAAGAATCATCTTTTCTTGGTGTATATACTTGTTTCGATACATCTTTCTTTTTTAATTGTTTCTTGCTAGATACTTGTGATTGTGTTGATGAACCTTGTAATTCAGCATAATCCTCCGGATCAAACAATTGAATATTATTATCTTCAGAAGTTCCACGATTGTAATAGCTATAACTACTCACTTGAGTTCTTTTAGCATATTCTTCCCAATCGTATTGCGCTGAAATATCTTCCTCTATAGATAACAATTTTAATCCTTTTACTTCTTCTTTTTCTTTTAAAGTGCCTTTATTGTTATCGTTATTGTTTGATGAGCCATTGTCACAGCCAACAATCATAGCAGCAATTAAAGCAAAAGGTAAAATCATTGCTCTTTTTTTCATAATAATTCCTCCTTCTAAATCACATATTTGAAAAACAAATATTGTATATGAAATAATACTATTATTTCGGCCTAATGTCAAACCATTTTTGCCAGTTACATAACTTATTTTTTTGTTTTCTTACTAGTTAACTCAATAAGTTATAGTTGCCTGCTCATTACTGTTTATAACAATTAGATAAGATTTGTCAGCATTTTTTATTGTCAAATGAATAGGTTCTTGTTCTAAATCAAAAATATCAAAAGCTAAAACAATAAAATATTTTATTGTTCCATTAATATTTTCCCCATAATAGGTTGTTATGTTGTTCGCAGTTCTTTTCTTTAAAGAAACACCATCAATAGTTACTGTATCCACCTTAACTTTTACTTTAGGAGTAGATGAAAATATAGTTAAAAATAATATGATACCCAGTATACTTAAGATTGATATCGTTAATGCTGTTATGTTAATAATTTTTGTCGTTTTTTTCATTAAATTCACCATTTTTATTTTGCTATAAAAATAGTTAATTTATTCTTTTTGTCTTTTTAATTTGAAGAAATCTTTTAAAAGTGTGCTTGCCTCATTTTCTAATACACCACTAGTGACTTCTGGTTTGTGGTTTATTCCTTTTTGTTCAAACAAATTAAAAGACGATCCTATCGCGCCACCTTTAATATCTTTAGCGCCATATACCACTCTTTTTATTCTTGACCACATTATGGCACCAGCGCACATTGAACAAGGCTCTAGTGTCACATATAAAGTACAATCTATTAGTCTCCAAGATTTCAATTTCTTACTAGTTTTTTTGATGGCAATGATTTCGGCGTGTCCAGTAGGATCTTGTTTAGTTTCGCGCAAATTATGTCCACGTGCAATAATTTTATCATCTTTAACAATTACAACTCCAACTGGAACTTCGTCAAGTTCAAAAGATTTATATGCTTCTTTTAAAGCAACTTTCATAAATTTTTCGTCTTTTTCCATATATTTCACCACCAAAAAACCATTGCACATGAGAAAGACGCTTATGGCTGCTACGTTCCCGTCCTGACCAGGTTCACACTTTGCTCATCGCAATGGCACTATTATTATAGCATAGTTTTATCGCATAAATGCAATATTTTTTTATTTTTGGCAAAAAAAAGATAGAATGACCAAAAATCATTCTATCTATTATTCATAAAATTATTTTTTCTTTGGATATAAAACTTTAATTCCGCCCATGAAAGGAACTAAGGCATCAGGAATAATAACTGATCCATCTTTTTGTTGATTTTGTTCAAGTAATGCTGGGAATAAACGAGATGTTGCTAATCCAGAAGCATTTAAAGTATGACAGAACTTTGTTTTTCCTGTTTGTTTATCGCGGTATCTAATCATACCTCTACGAGCTTGATAATCTCTAGCATTTGACGCTGAAGATACTTCTTTATAAATTCCCATAGATGGAATCCAAATCTCAACATCATATGTTCTAGCCATTGAGTGAGAGCAATCGGCGGCGGCTAATTTAGAAATTTGGAAATGTAATCCTAATCCTTCTACTAATTTAGCGGCTTTATTAACTAATTCTTCAAAAGCTTTATCTGATCCTTCTTCTGTTGTATATTGAACCATTTCTACTTTATCAAATTGATAGCCACGAATCATACCTCTTTCTTCAGTACGATAACTACCAGCCTCACAACGATAGCAAGGAGTATAAGCAAAATATTTCTTTGGTAATTCTTCCTCAGATAAAATTTCTTTACGATGTAAATTTACTAAAGCAGTTTCTGCAGTTGGAAGCATAAATTTATCTTGTCCTTCAAGCCAGAAAACATCTTCTTTAAATTTTGGGAATTGACCCGCTGTATAACCACTTTCTTCATTTAATAAATGTGGTGGTAAAATCATTGTATAGCCATCTTTTAAATGTGTAGTAATGAAGTAGTTAATTAAAGCCCATTCTAATTGAGCGCCTAATCCAGTATAAATCCAAGTTCCACGTCCAGATATTTTCGCAGCTCTTTCATAATCGATTAATCCTAAAGATTCTGCTAATTCAACGTGATCTTTTGGTTTGAAGTCAAATTCTGGTTTCTTACCAAAAGTATAGATTGGTTTATTATTTTCTTTTCCACCAGGTAATAAATCATCATCTGGTAAATTTGGTAATGTTTCAACAAATTCTTTAATTTCTTTTTCTAAGTTTGCTAAGTCTTCTTCATTTTTAGCGTTTTGTGCTTTTAAATCTTTAACTTTAGCAAATATTTCTTGAACATCTCCGCCATTTTTCTTAACAACTGGTACTGATGCAGATAGTTTATTGATTTCTGCTTTTACAACTTCTACTTTTTGAATAAGTTCAAGTCTTTTATCCATTTTTTCAATGGTACTTGTAAAATCAACATCCCATCCTTTTTTCTTTAAAGCTGCAGAAACATATTCTGGCTTTGTTTTAATTAAATTTAAATCTAGCATGTTTTTTTCCTCCTAAAAAAATAAAAACGTCCCATAATGGGACGTAAATAACCGTGGTGCCACCCAATTTATATCTACATAGTAAATATATCTTGAATACTTTTAACGCAAGTTTACGGAACGATTAAGTTCACTCTATGAGACGGACTAATTATTTTGCATTTACGCTTTCCACCATATAGCGATTCTCTAAAAAATGCTTAATAATATTTTTCTCAATCTTTGAGCACACTTATTGTATTATGCTTTTAATTAAATATCAACTAATTTATTGTAAATTGATTTTAGAAATATATTGTAATGCTTTCCAATATAAATAAGCCGACCATTTTCTTTTCTTTGTTGAAAAACGAATTTTTTCTTTTAAGAATCTAACTTCTAAAACATCTTTATATTGAAGCATTAATCGTTTTATATCTTTTATATCAACTTTTACTATTTCTTTATTATATTCAAATTCAATATGTGTTTTATAAACTTTTAAATATGTTTTTCCAATTGGTTTTTTAAAGAATTCTGTTTCTTTAGCATATTGTAAATCTAAATCTCGTGCTTCTAAAATAACATCTTCATCCTTCGCGGAATCAATAATCTTTTTTAATTCCTCATATTGTTTATCATCAAGTTCCGCTAGAGTGGAAGTAAAATCTTTACTTTCAAGTGTGCAATCGCGATGGTATTTGGCTTCGAAATCACATTTTGTACAAAATACTTTATTTCCTTTTGAAGACAATACTTCTAAACGATGACATTTTGGACACATATATAATCCTAATTCTAACCATTCAGCGCGAGCAAAACCAATACGTTGTTTGTGATTTGATTCTTGATGATGTTTAAGATCATCTACTGTAATGCCATCCACTATTACCTTATGTAATTCATTTACATCCATTTCTTGAACTTGTTCTTTAGATAAAACTTCTTGTACTGAATAAATTATTTTTGTATGGTGTGCATATTTGCTCCAACGAGATGCTCTAGCGCCCGCTCCATTAATTCTTAGAATTACAACTGGTACTTTCATCATTTTAGCGTATTTAGCGATGCTAACATCTACTGGTAAAGTTCGGCAAAACATATCGATATCTCCTTCTGGATAAACACCAATACTTTTTCCTTCTCTTACTAACTTTTTAGTCATTAAAACATCAGATATATCACTGTCTGACATTCCTCTTTTTATTTCACCTAATAAAGTTCCACTGAAAAATGTTAAAAATTTATTTTTAAACATTTCATCATGAACTATAAAATGAATAATATGTGTAGGGAACATCAAATTAGCGTAAATGCCGTCCCAATTGCTTAAATGATTAGAAATAAACAGAACTGGTCTTTTAGGAATTTTCTTATTATTCTTTTTAAATCTTACATGTTGGAAAAGAACAACATATAGCCATACAAATGGTCTAAATATCGTATAAAAAATCACTTGTGGCCATGATCTAGTTTTCTTGTTCTTATTCTTTTTATTCATCTATATTCACGCTACTTTCAAACTATTAATTATTATTCATTCTAAACGAATTTTTAATACTAATACACAACCATATTAGCATTAAAAACGTCCATTCTACAAATGTTTTTATGTTTTTTTAATAATTTAGAATGAACGTTTTGATTATATTGTATTTTTGTGATTAAATAAACGACAAAATTACTATATTTTGTTGATTTTATTTTGATTTTGAAGAGCACAATTGTTTGGTATTACTATTGTAGTTTCCAAACACACTACACGCTAATGAATCATTATCAATATAAGGATTACGGTTGTGTTGATGACCATATATTGCATTGTTTCTATCTATTTCTTTTTGACTGACTGGATCTTCTAATGACCATCGAAGCATCATTTCTAAACTCCAAACATTTAATCCTGGATAAGAAGTTCCACCTAAATTTGTATTTCCTGTTTTCCAAGACGCCACTCTATCTTCATAAGCTGTAACCATATAGAAATAACTTCTTGCAAAATCACCTTTATATATATCTCCTGGTTCGAATACTGTTCCAGAATATCCTGATATTGAACTTTTACCTAACTTATTAGTTAATGTTATTCCTGTTTTTGCTTGATTTTTAGTCACATAGGTATATGTAGCTGTCCCTACTTCTCCATATGGATAATTACTTCGATAACCATTTATTTTGCCATCAGATGGATAAATATGAAATGCATCGCTCATCATTGGTGAAGCATTATTAAACCAACTTTTTGGCATAGAGTGTTCTTTATTCCAAGTATCTCCTTCGTTTTTATAATTACCAACATCGCTAAAAGAATAACTAAAATCACCATAAATATCCCAAACAGTTCCATCACTTCTTACGTCACTATCTTTATATACTTCTTTTAAACTGCCATACGCAACAGTCTTTGGTTCACCAATAACTTTATATAGTTTAGTTTTTAATTCTTTTCCTTTAGAACGATTTAAGTCATCATAATTGTAATAATTGTCACTATTACTATAAGTCCAATTGTCACTAGGTTTAACATCAATAGAAGTTGAGTCTTTGCTTGTACTTGGAGTAGTGCTTGGCTTTGTACTATTTGAAGACGACACGCTATTGGATGGCTTTGTACTAGTTGATGTGGAAGATGTAATGGTATTTGAAATTTGACTATTACTTATAGATTCACTAATTGATGTCGAAATCGATGGTAAAATTACCGATATATCATCTTTACATCCAACTAATACTGCCGCGGCAGTTACTAATAATATTCCTAATTTAACTTTGTATTTCATATATTCACCTTTTAATAATTTATTCGTTTGTATTTCTTGTTCAATATTTAATTTGTTATATTTTACTTGTTAAACATTAAATCCGCGAACTCAGGATGATCAATAAACGGATTACGATTATGCTGTTCTGAATAATTGCGATTATTTCTCAATATTTCCCAAGTAGTCACTGGGAATTCTCTATTCCATTTTAAGCATAAATCTAGCGATGAAAAGTTTCCGGTTACACTATGACCATATGCCATATAAACATAAAGAGTTGCTCGAGCGACTTCTCCTTTCGCAGCATCACATGGCTCAAAATAAGAGCCTGATTTATAATTAGCTGTTACTCTATTTCCTGAATCTTTAACAACAGTTGAAGAGTTATGTTCTACCTCTGAGAATTTATAATTACTTCTTGTTCCATTAGTTTTCCAATCATCGGCAAAAATTTGTATTGAATCACTTTTTGGAGCAGTTGAGATTTTTGATTGTGGATAAACATGCTCCTTATTCCATTTATTTGCAGCATTGCCACTAACATGAGCCGTTTTTGGATAAGAACTTCTACTATATATACAAAAAACATTACTAGAATTATTAGGATCTTCATCTACTTTTTCATATCTCGTCCAATCATAACTCAAACTTTTACCACTGCTGACAATAGAAGAAAGCGCATTTTTTAAACTATCTCCTGTCTTTCCGAAGGCACTTTGATAGTAATTATCTCCTACAGATGGTGTAATACCTTCAATATACGGAGTTCTCATAAATTCTTTGCTAGCAGAACTATCACTTTGTATAAAATATTGCCATTTTCCTTCTATTATCCCACTAGATGTAGTTGAATTATTAAGTGACGAACTAATAGAAGTAGAGTTAGATGGCAAAACAGGCGAAATAATTGTGATATTTCCTTTATCACAAGCAACCAACATTCCTATTATAGCAGAGCATAAAATAGCAAACTTAAATTTCGTCTTCATATATTTCCTTCTTTCATATGGATATATTTGTAAATATATAATAACATTTTTTCAGTTTAAAACAAGCGCAATAATATTTATGCTTTTTCTATAAGAAAAAAAGACCGCAAAATCCAATTATTTTGGTTTTGTGGTCTAATTTAATTTGTTTATGTTTTATTTGTTGTTTTCTTCTTCAACAAATTCTTCTTGCTCTTGGTGTTCAACAACCGCAACAGAAGATACACGTTGATCATCATCTAAGCGAATGATTTTAACACCTTGAGTATTACGTCCTGCAATCTTAACTTGTTCAAGTGGTATTCTAATAATAATACCTGCTTTAGTAATAACCATTAAATCTTCATTACCATTTACAGCGCGAATTGTTACTAAGTTACCAACTTTTTCAGTTGCGTGAATTGTGATAACACCTTTAGTTCCACGTGAAGTCATACGATAATCTGTATAATGTGTCATCTTACCATAACCACGATCAGTAATAGCTAAGATATATTCTCCTTCTAAGCTTGTTACCATTCCTACCGCAGTTCCACCATCGATGTTCATACCGCGAACACCAGAAGCAGTTCTTCCCATTGGACGAACATCATTTTCATTAAAGTTAACCATTTTGCCTAAACTTGATGCAATACCAATAATAGCGGTGCCATCAGTTAATTTAACATCTAATAAGTGGTCGCCTTCACGGAGTGAAATTGCAATCTTACCATTTTGTCTAATTAATTCAAATTCTTTAACTGGTGTACGTTTTACAATTCCTTGTTCAGTAGCAAAGAATAAGTAATCAGATTCACGATATTCATCAACAGTAATAATTGATTTAACAACCTCATCTTTTTCTAAACTTAATAAGTTAACTACTGGTAATCCTTTTGCGGATCTAGAGAATTCAGGAACTTGGTATCCACGCATTCTATAAACTTTACCATAACTTGTAAAGAACATTAAATCCGTGTGAGTTTTAGCATGTACTAAGATATCTACAACATCATCTTCGTGTGTTTGCATACCTTTAACACCACGTCCACCACGATTTTGAGTTCTAAATGTATCGGTTGATAATCTCTTAATATAACCATTTTTAGTTAATGTAATAATGATTTCTTCTTCTGGAATTAAATCTTCATCATCAATATTTGAGATTTCATTAGAAATATGTGTTCTTCTTTCATCTCCAAATTTGTTTTTGATTTCTTCTAATTCATCTAAAACGACTTTTAATTCATTTTTACGATCAGATAAGATTTCTTTATATTCCGCAATTTGAACATTCAAACGGGCAATTTCATCTTCAATTTTGGCTTTTTCTAAGCCTGTTAATTTAGATAAACGCATATCAAGAATTTCTTTAGCTTGAATTTCGGAAATATTATAAGCTTCAATTAATTTTGCTTTAGCGTCATCAGTAGATTTAGCACTCTTAATGATATCAACAACATCATCAATATTATCAATAGCAATGATTAATCCTTGTAAAATATGATCTCTAGCTTCTGCTTTTCTTAATAAAGTTCTTGTACGACGTCCAATTACTTCAACTTGGAAATCAAGATAATATTTAATTAAGTCTGGCATTGGAAGAATTCGAGGCTCCCCATTAACAAGACATAAGTTAATTACACCAAATGAGCATTGTAATTGAGTTAATTTGTAAAGTTTATTTAAGACAACTTCTGCAATAGCGTCTCTTCTTAATTCAATGACAATTCTAATACCTTCTTTATTAGATTCATCACGAATATCAGTAATTCCTTCAACAATTTTATCACGAACTAAGTGCGCGATATTTTCAATCATTAAAGCTTTATTTACTTGATATGGAATTTCTGTAATTACAATACGTTTCTTTCCATTTTCTTGTTCAATAATTTCAGCACGAGAGCGAACAACCACTGATCCTTGACCAGTTTCATAAGCTTTTCTAATGCCACTTTTTCCTAAAATTATGCCTCCAGTTGGGAAATCTGGGCCATAAATATAATTATTCATTAAATCCACTGCGGAAATGTCAGGATTTTCTGCGACAGCATGAATTGCATTAATAGCTTCTTTTAAGTTATGTGGTGCCATATTAGTGGCCATACCAACAGCAATACCATTAGATCCATTAACAATTAAGTTAGGGAAACGTGAAGGTAGAACAGTTGGTTCTTGTTCTTGTCCATCATAGTTATCCATAAAATCAACAGTATCTTGATCAATATCACGAACCATTTCCACCGCAATTTTAGACATTCTTGCTTCAGTATAACGCATAGCAGCAGGTTCATCACCATCGATAGAACCAAAGTTACCATGACCATCAACTAAAACATAACGTGTATTGAATGGTTGAGCTAAACGAACTAACGATCCATAAATTGCTGAGTCACCATGAGGGTGATATTTACCCATGACGTCACCAACAATACGAGCGGATTTTTTAAAAGGTTTTGTTGGTCCAATGCCTAATTCATTCATGCCATAAATGATACGGCGGTGAACTGGTTTTAAACCATCTCTAACATCTGGAATTGCACGTGATACAATAACAGACATAGCATATTCAAGGAATGAACTTTTTACAGTTTCAGTGATTTTAACATCACGCATTTCTGGAACGATTCCTTCTTCAATATCCGCAAGAGCTTTTTCATCTTCTTCAGTGAATTCAGAATCATCTTCAGTTTCTTCTTCGTTTTCTTCTACTTCTTCATTTTCATCTAATTCATCTAATTCTTCATCATTTTCAAATTCTTTTTCTACCATATACTGTTCACTCCTTTCTAAATATCTAAGTTCTTAACAAATTTTGCGTATTTGTTAATAAATTCTTTTCTTGGTTCAACTTTTTCGCCCATTAACATATCAAACACTAAATCTGCTTCAATAGCGTCATCAAGTGCGACACGCATCATCTTACGAGCTTCTGGATCCATTGTTGTTTCCCAAAGTTGAGTATCATCCATTTCACCAAGACCTTTATAACGTTGAATATCAAGTTTAGCATTGCTCGGTAATTTTGATTTTAATACTTCTAATTGCTCATCATTATAGCAGTAGTAATGTTTTTGACGATACGTTGCACGATATAATGGTGGTTGAGCAATATAAACATATCCATTTTCAATAAGAGGTCTCATATAACGATAGAAGAATGTTAATAGTAAGATTCTAATGTGCGAACCATCAACATCAGCATCGGTCATGATTACAATCTTATGATATCTAATTTTAGATACATCAAATTCTGGACCAAATCCGCCACCAATAGCAATAATCATATTGCCGATTTCAGCGTTATTAAATATTCTCTTTTGTTGTGCTTTTTCAACGTTTAAGATTTTACCACGTAAAGGTAATATAGCTTGTGTTTCACGGTCTCTACCATTTTTAGCAGAACCACCAGCGGAATTACCCTCAACGATAAATAATTCACATTTTTCGGCTTCTTTACTTGAACAGTCCGCTAACTTACCTGGAAGAGAAGCAACGTCAAGAGCGGATTTTCTTCTTGTATTTTCACGAGCGTTTCTTGCCGCAATACGAGCGTTAGATGCAAGAACAACTTTATCAATAATTACTTTTGCGGTTTTAGGATTTTCTAATAAATATCTTTCTAATTGTGTACCAACAACATTAGAAACAATCTTACGTACTTCCGAGTTACCTAATTTTGTTTTGGTTTGTCCTTCATATTGTGGGTTAGGGTGTTTAACAGAAATAATTGCTGTTAATCCTTCTCTAACGTCATCATTAGTAAGATTATCATCATTATCTTTTAAGAATTTATTTTGACGAGCATAAGCATTAATTATACGAGTTAACGCCATGCGGAAACCTTCTTCGTGGGTTCCACCTTCATGAGTATTAATATTATTACAGAATGAATATACGTTAGCGCTATAACTATCGTTATATTGCATTGCTACTTCAACAACAATACCAGAATCAATACCTTCACAATAAATCACATCTTCAAATAAAGGAGTTTTATTAGCGTTTAAATATTTAACATATTCTTTAACGCCGCCTTCATAATGGAAGACATCTTCCCGTACATCTGAAGTTCTTTCATCGCGAACAATGATTTTTACACCTTTGTTTAAGAAAGCCATTTGGCGTAAACGATCTCTAATTGTATCGTAGTTATAAATTGTGGTTTCTTGGAAAATAGAGGCATCTGGTTTAAAAGTTACAATTGTACCAGTATCTGTAGCATCACCAATTCTTTCTAATGGTTTAGCAACGTGTCCACCATTTTCAAAGCGGATTTTAAATATTCCGCCATCTTTATGAACAACAACTTCTAACCAAGAAGATAAAGCATTAACAACAGAGGCACCAACACCATGAAGACCACCAGATACTTTATATCCGCCGCCTTCACCAAATTTACCACCAGCATGTAAAACAGTATAAACAGTTTCAACTGCTGATTTACCAGTTTTAGCAACAATACCTACTGGGATACCACGACCATTATCGGAAACAGTAATTGTATCGCCTGGATTAATTGTTACAGTAACAACTGTACAATAGCCTGCTAAAGCTTCATCGATTGCATTATCAACAATTTCCCAAACTAAGTGGTGTAATCCAGCTTCAGCGGTAGTACCAATGTACATACCTGGTCTTTTACGTACAGCTTCAAGTCCTTCTAATACTTGAATGTTTTTTTCCGTGTACTCTTCTGGGGCTCTTTCTAATTCTTCAATTTTCTTGTCTTCATCTTCCATGAGTATACCTCCTTGCTATATTTTTATTTGCAACATCATACATAGTTGCTTCATACTTGGAATCTATTTCAGTAGTGGTAATAAACACTTGATTAAATTTTTCTAAGAATTTTAGAAGTTTATCACAATGTTTTTCATCTAACTCAGACATAACATCATCTAATACAACGATTGGTCTTTTTTCTCTTTCTTCAATTAAGAAGTAAGGAGCAATTTTTAAAGCAATCGCCGCCATACGTTTTTCTCCTTGAGAACCAAATGTCGCGATATTGACCTCATTTAGACTCGTAGAGAAATCTTCATGGTGCACGCCTATAGTTGTAGTCTTTTTCTTTAAATCGTTTTCTAGCGCTTCTTTAAACGCATTTTGAGCATTGATTAGAAATTCTTCTTTGCTTTCAAACTTAACAAATGGCTCATAATGGAAACTAACTTGACGTTCCGTAAAACTAATTGCTTTTAGAGTTTTATTCACTAATGGCTCCAAAAGTTTCAAATATTCTTTTCTTTTTTGCGAAACAACATAACTTTGATCAATTAACTGATTGGTCACTATTTCTAAATGCATCATATTAGGCTGAGGCATTTTTAAAATTAAATTTCTTTCCTTCGTTAATTTTGCACAATTCGAACAAGCATTTAAATACGCCGACGACATCTTGCTTAATTGAATATTCAAATAGCTTCTACGTACTTTAGGCGAATTTTGAAAGATTAATACATCTCTTGGTTCAAAAACGATAACATTAGTTATTGAGGCCATTTCTGATAATTTAGAAATCTCTTTTTTGTTACAAATTATCTTTTGACCATCTTTGTTAATGACCATATGTACTTGCTTAGTTTTAGAGTCTTCTTCTATCAAAGCATCGATTATAGCAAACTCTTCGTCACTTTTTATCAAATCATAATGATCTAAAGTCCTAAACGATCGAGCAAAGGACAAATAATATATTGCTTCAACAATATTAGTCTTTCCCACGCCATTAGAACCCGCAATGACATTTAAACCTTTTTCAAATTCAATATCTAAATTTTCATAATTTCGGAAATCTTTTAGTTTTAGCCTTTTTATAATCATTTTTTCTTAATTACAAACTTTTTATCAAGCAAAGATATAACCATACCATCATACAACTTTCTTCCACGACGATTATCCAATTCGCCATCAACTAAAATCTCATGATTACTTAAGAACTCTTTTGCTTCTCCACCAGTTTGTATTAAATTGGCTAGTTTTAGAAATTGTCCTAGTGTCACAAAATCTGTGTAAATAAAGATTTCTTCCATCAACATTCATCCTTTCAAAATTATGCAAGTTAAGTATAACATAAAACACAAAAAAAAGGAATATATAATATATTCCTTTAAAAATTATTTAATCTTAGTTAAATTTTATTAGTATGTTCTTACTGGTGTTACAAGTTGAACATGAGATTCATCTTTGACATTTTTAATAATGAATGGTTTCATTTCGCCTAAAAAAGCAATGGTAACATCTTCACATTTAGCAGCTTTAATCGCTTGCATAACATATAAAGAATTGAAAGAAACTTCTAAACGATCACCAGTATATTGGAAAGTAGAAATCTTTTCTGTTGCTGATCCAACTTGTGAAGATTTAGTAGATACTTCAACAGAATCTTCTGTCATTACAAGTTTAACAACATTTTCTCTATCCACAGATAATAAAGATACACGTTCCATAGCCGCGATTAATTCTTGTGAATTAGCTTCTAAGAAATAAGAGCAGCCATGTGGAATAATATGTCTAGTATTTGGATATTCACCATTGATTAAACGTGTTACAATAATTGCTTGTCCAAGTTGGAATACAACTTTCTTATCTGAAATAAACATATCAATATTTTCAATATCGTCTAATAGATGCGCAACTTCTGACATAATACTAGCTGGTACATTAGCGCTAAAATTGACTTTTTCGCTTAAGCTTAATGATTTTTTAGCTAGACGCGCACTATCAGTTGCAGTAGCGGTTAATTCACCATCAACACAATCTAAATTTAAAGCAGTTAAGATTGGCCTTTGATCACGAGTAGATGCTGCAAAGGCTGTTTGGTCAACTAAATCTTTAAAGTTAGCGTACGTCATAGAAATATGCGTGCCTTGCATATCTAAGTCAACATCTGGATATTCTTCAGCTTTAATAGAATTTAATTTAAAATCTGATTTACCATCACTGATTTTTACGATAGTATCATCAATAACTTCAAATGAAACTTCTTTTCCTTCTAAGCGACGAACAATTTCAGTAATGAATTTGTTAGCCACTAATGTTGATCCTTCTTGGTAATCACGAATTATCTCTTGTTCACCTATTTGGAATGGTATAGTTGTTTTTATTGTTAATTCAGTATTGCTACCTGTTAACTCTAATCCATTACTTGTCATATCTATTTTTACATTAGACATAACTGGGATTGGTGATTTAGAACCAATTGCTTTAGCTGCAATGGTTAATCCTTTTAAAAATTGATCACGATTTATCGTAAACTTCATAATAATTCTCCTTTTTTGTTTTTAAAAATAATTAATAATAATAACGGCTGTGAATAATGTGGAAAACTCAACACCCATTAACTTTATTTATTATATCATAATAAATAGTCAGTTTAAATGCTTTTTTCAATTTTAATGAAAAAATCTTTATTTAAGTTGATTCTTAAGGTCTTTTATAACGGTTTTCATTTGATCATTAGTTTTCAACTCTTTTTCCACTTTTTTTACCGCAGACATAATAGTGGAATGATCTTTACCACCAAAGCATTGACCGATTTTTGTAAATGGCATATCTAATACATCACGACATAAGTAGATAGCAATATGTCGAGCTAATGAAATTTCACTAGTTCTAATTTTTCCAGTTAATTGTGATGGGGTTAAATTATAATAATCAGCAACAATACGAATTATTTTATTTTCATCTAACTTCTTTTTTGCTTCTTTAGTGTTGATAATGTTTGAAAAAGACTCTAAAGCCATATTTAAGTCAATGTGACTTGATTGTTTCATGTTAATAGCGTAGAAAATAAGACGATTTAATCCACCTTCGAGATCACGAACGCTATTTCCAAAGTTTTTAGCAATAAATTCAAATACATCATCATCAAATTTACTAGTATCTAAACCATTACCAACAACTTTTCTTTTTAAAATAGCAATGCTTGTTTCTAAATCAGGCTGAGCAATACTGATATTTAAGCCAGAAGAGAATCTAGTAACAAGACGTTCTTCAAGTCCTTTTAATTCAGTTGGTTGACGATCAGAAGTTAATACAATTTGCTTGTTGGCATTAACTAATGCATTGAAAATAAAGAAGAACATCTCTTGAGTTTTATCTCTACCTGCTAAAAATTGAATATCATCAACTAATAAGACATCAATTGACTTAAAATAATCTTTTAGATTATCACTATCTTTGTCACCTCGAACATAACGGATATATTCATCGATAAAATCATCACTAGAAATATATAAAATGTTTAAATTTGGATGTCTTTCTTTTATATAATTTCCAATTGCGTGTAATAGGTGAGTTTTACCTAATCCAGAACTTGAATAAATAAACAAAGGATTATAAAATTTTCCTGGATTAGAGGCAATCATTAATGCTGCTTGTTGGGCTTCGCGATTAGAAGGACCGACAACAAATGTTTCGAATGTATAATTTGGCTTAAGAACAGAGTTCTTAAAGAAACTTGCTTTTTTTGTTTCCGTAACAATTGGAGGGGTGTCTTTCTTGATATCATCCACTAAAACTAATTCGATTAATAAATTTGTTTCCGATACTTCTGACAAAGTATCCATGAGAAGTGACATGTAAGATTTTTCAATTAATGCTTTAGCGAAAGCGGAAGAAACAGCAACTGTAACTTTGTTGCCTTCATATTTATGAATATATGTGTCGGCAAAAAATGTGCTATAAATATTTTCATCGTTTAATTTAATTTTGACTTTTTGTAATGTTCTATCCCATAATTCTTTTAATGTGGATATTGTAACTGCGGCAGTAGGCATAATAAGTCCTCCAATACTATGTGAAATTGTATCACAAATGTTGATAAAAATTAATAAAAAATAGACAATATTTATTTTTCCACAGGAAAACGTAAAAATAAGTACTTGTTTATCGTATTTTCCACATAATCCACAACTTTTTAATGTGGAAAACTTGTTGGTTGAATTTTCAACTGTGGAAAACTGTGGATTTGTGTAAAACTTTTTTATTTTAAAACTTGCCATAATCAAACACTATGAAAAAAAGCAAAATTTCTATATAAGTATTGACTTATATAAAATAAATCTTTAGAATTATTTACGCGTATATCTGTTTCGAATCGGAGGTGTGATTTATGAAAAGAACGTATCAACCAAGTAAAAGAAAAAAACAATCTGTACATGGATTCAGAGCTAGAATGGCCACTCCAAATGGTAGAAATGTCTTAGCAAGACGTCGTGCCAAAGGAAGAAAAGTCCTATCTGCTTAGTTTTTTCTTAGCCACTAGTGATTATTCCTAGTGGCTTTTTAAGATTATTAAAGGAGGATGACTATGATCGATAAAAAACATCGTGTAAAAAAACACGAAGATTTTCAAAAAATCATCCGTTCAAATAAAGTTGAAAAAAATCCATCTTTTGTTGTTTATTATGATAACAATAAAGACAAAATAGTTAGAGTTGGAATATCTGTATCAAAAAAATTAGGAAATGCTGTCATTAGAAACAATATTAAACGCCAAGTTCGTCATATGTTTCATGATTTAAAAGAAAATTTAAATAACATTGATGTGATTATTATCGTAAGACAAAATTATAAAAATAATTCATTTCTAGAAAACGAAAAATTATTATCACGTTCTTTAGAAAAGATTAGGAGGAAAACAAATGAACAAATTTAAAAAATGGTTTAAGGCATTCATTGCTTTAGCGTTTGTTGGATTTGCTATGTCAAGTTGTACTGCGAACTTTTGTTCTAATAAAGATAAAGCCGCTATGTGGTACACCGAATATGGCACAGTTGAAGGTAGAAATAAATTAATTGAAACTGCTAAAGAGACAAATGATATCCCATCTGATGAATTCTGGGTTGAGTTTGATGCTAAAACATTAGAAATTGCTACATTAGAAGCAAATGCTAGAACAAACAACAATCTTGAATCATTAAAAACAGATGGCGAATTAGATGATCAAACATTAGAGGCACAAATTCTAGCAAAGTTTGGTTATGCTTTGTATCTTGATGACAATTACGCTGAAGCAAGTTCTAATGAAAGAGAATTATGGAAGAACTTTGATAAGATTGTTGATGAATTCAATAATGTAAGTTTAGAAAATGCAAAAAAAGGACCTACTACTGATTTTATTAGATATTACAAAAATCAACTTCAAACATTATCATCATCATATCGTACATGTATTACACCAGAAGATGGAAAATTTGGTGGAAAAACAGGAATGTATGATGTTGAAGGTAAATCTTGGGGATATGCTTGGAAGTATGGTGGCTTATTTGAAGGATTATTCGTTTACCCAATCTCTTGGGGAGTTCATAAAATGTCTGTTGCATTTGGTGCAAATGGTTGGGGACAATTATTAGCAATCGTTTTGATTACTTTCATTGTTCGTGGCTTGATGATGTTATTTACATTTAAGTCAACAATGGCTCAAACTAAAATGACTGCATTACAACCTGAATTAAGAAAGATTCAAGAAAAATATCCTAATGCTGATACAAATCAATATGAAAAACAACGTTTAGCACAAGCTCAAATGGACTTGTATAAGAAAAACAAAGTAAATCCATTAACACAATTAATTGTTATGATTATTCAATTCCCAATCTTTATTTGTGTATGGGGTGCTTTACAAGGTGCTGCTATATTATCAACTGGCGATATATTTGGTTTGGAATTAAGTGCTTCTTTAGGTAAAGAAATGATTAATTTCTCAAGTCCAAATCCAGGTACTTATATTACCGCAATTGTATTATTTATCTTAATGGCGGGTACACAATTAGTATCAATGAAATTACCACAATGGATGCAAAAGAAAGCTGACAAGAATGTTACTAAGATGGGTAAAAATAACGCTGTTGATAAGAATCAATCTCAAATGAAGATGATGAGCAATGTAATGTTAATTATGATTATTGTTATGGGTATTAGTTTACCATCAGCAATGGGTGTATATTGGTTAGTAAGTGCGCTTATTTCTATTATCCAAACATTAATCACACAAAAAATTATTAAGAGGAAGAAAAATTAGTATGAAAAAGTATGAAGCAAAAACAGTTGAAGCAGCAAAAATGCTTGCTTGTGCTGAATTAATGATGGAACCAGAATCATTAATGTATGAAGTTTTAGAAGAAAAGAAAGGATTATTTTCCAAAAAAGCAGTAATTCTTGCTTATGATTTATCAGATGTTATTGAATTTGTTGAAAATTATTTAAAAACCGCAATTGGAGAATTAGGTATTGAAGTAACAACAAAATCTACTATCTCTGATGATGTAATTCGTGTTTCTTTATTAAGTGAAAATAATTCAATCTTAATTGGAAAAAATGGTAAAACATTACAAGCTATTAATGAATTAGCCCGTTTAGCGGTATCTTCAAAATTCAAAAGAAGATTTAGAATTTTATTAGATGTTGGCGAATATAAAAACGACAAATATCAAAAATTAGTTCGTATGGCTAAAAGAGTTGCTCATGATGTTCAAAAGACAAAAGCAACAGCTACATTAGATCCAATGCCTGCTGATGAAAGAAGAGTTATTCATAATGCATTAGCAAAGTTTAAAAATATCAAAACTGAAAGTATTGGAGAAGGACATAAACGTCAAATCACAATTAAATATGTTGATTAATAAAAGAGAACCTATAATGGTTCTTCTTTTTTTGCTAAAATAATTATTATAAGAGGTGAAACTTATGTTAGATACCATTGTTGCTTTAGCTACTGCTCCGATGAAATCCGCAATCGCGGTAATTCGTGTAAGTGGCGAAGATTGTTATGATATAGTTTCTAAAGTCTTTTCTAAAGATATTAAAAATTTAAACAAACGACAAATAAATTATGGTTTTATTAAAGATAATGAAGAAATAATTGATGAAGTAATCTTATTAAATTATATTAAGCCACATAGTTTTACAGGAGAAAATAGTGTAGAAATTATGTGCCATGGCTCTTTATTGATTGCTAATGAAATAATTGAATTACTAATTAAAAATGGAGCAAGATTAGCCACTCGCGGTGAGTTTTCTTCCCGTGCGTATATGAATGGGAGAATTGATTTAATCCAAGCAGAAGCTATTAACGATGTTATTAATGCTACTTCTAAAGAAGCTAAAAAGTTATCACTTCTTTCTCTTGAAGGTAAAACAACTAAGTTACTTACGCCTTTAAATGATTCTTTAGCTGCGCTTCTTGCTAATATTGAAGTAAATATTGATTATCCTGAATATGAAGATATTGAAGTAGTTACTATAGATAAGATTATTAGTGAAGGAAATAAAATGCATCAATATATTTTAAAACTCATTAAAGAAGGTCAAGAAGGAGAAAAAATTAAAGAAGGCATTAATGTTGCTATTGTTGGAAAACCTAATGTTGGAAAATCTTCTTTATTAAATGCTTTATTAAAAGAAGATAAAGCTATTGTTACTGATATTGCTGGTACAACACGAGATATTGTGGAAGGTGATGTAACTCTTAAAGGTATTACATTCCATATGTTTGATACAGCGGGAATTCATGAATCTTCAGATGTTGTAGAATCAATTGGTATTAATAAAGCTAAGAAAACCATTGATCAAGCGGATTTAGTTCTTCTTTTACTCGATGCAAGTAAAAGGTTAGATAAAGATGATCAAGAACTTATTGATCAAACTAAAGATAAAAATGTGATTATCGTTCATAATAAATCAGATATAAGCTCTAATGTAGATGGAATTAGTATTTCCGCTAAAAACGGTGATGTTGATTCTTTAATTGATGAGATGTTAAATAGAGTGGGAGTAAGTAATGAAAGTTTCTTAAGACCTTCTTTAAATAATTCTAGACAAATTGGTTTACTTAAAAAAACTGATATTGAGATATTAAAAGCCATTGAAGATGCTAAAAATGGTTTACCGGTTGATTTGATTTCAGTTTCATTAACTAATGCTTATAACTCTATTCAAGCAATTTTAGGAAATGAAACAAATGTTGATATATCTAAAGAAATATTTGCAAGATTTTGTGTGGGGAAATAATTATGTTTTTTGATACGCATTGTCATTTAAATAGTGATGAATTATTTATAAAAAAAGATGAATTAATTAAAGAAGCTAATGAAAACAATGTAAAAATGATTGTTGTTCCAGGATATGATTATGATTCATCAAAAAAAGTATTTGAGTTAATAAAAGAAAAAAATATCTTTGGCGCAATTGGTTTACAACCGGAAGAAATAACTAAAGATAATATTGATGGTGTTTTTAATTTATTCTCTTTAATACCAGATAATCCTAAAATTGTCGCTATTGGAGAAATAGGTTTAGATTATTATTGGGAAAAAGATAAAGCAAAACAAGAAATTCAAAAACAAGTGTTTATTAAACAAATTGAAGTTGCTAATAAATATAAATTACCAATTATTGTGCACTCACGCGATGCAATAAATGACACATTAATGATTTTAAGAAAACATAAACCATTATATGGAGGCATAATGCATTGTTATAGCGGACCAAAAGAAATGATGAATGATTTTATTAATTTAGGAATGTATATATCTTTAGGTGGACCAGTTACTTTTAAAAACGCTAGAACTCCTAAAGATGTTGCGGCTGATATAGATTTAAATTATTTATTAATAGAAACTGATTCTCCTTATTTAACACCGCATCCTTATCGCGGAACAGAAAATGCTCCTAAATATGTGACTCTTGTTGCTCAAGAAATAGCAAATATTAGAAATGAAGATATTAGCGTAATAGAAAAAATCACAACGCAAAACGCGATGAAAGTTTTTAAGGTAAAATATGAAGAAAATAATTAATGCAATTATTGTGGTGGAAGGAAAAAGTGATGTACAATTTTTAGAATCTTTTATTGATGCGGAATTTATAATTACAAATGGAAGTGATGTTCCACGTGAAACAATAGATTATTTAAAGAATTCTTCTTTAAATAAGAAGATTCTAGTCTTAACAGATCCTGATTCTCCAGGAAAAAGAATTCGAGATATTTTAAATAATGAAATACCTAATTTATTACATGCTTATGTTGATAAAAAAGAATGTATAAAAAAACATAAGGTTGGCGTCGCTGAATCTAGTAAAGAACATATCTTAAATGTTTTAGATAATGTTATTGAAAATACTAAAAACGAACAAGGGAATTGGGTTATGGAAGATTTATATGTTCGTAATTTATGTGGCAACGCGAATGCGAATAAATTAAGAATAAAAGTTATGCAAGAATTACATTTAGGATACGGAAATGCAAAAACTTTATTAAAAAGATTAAATAGTTTAAATATTAGTAAAGATAAAGTTGATGAAGTGATAAAGAAGGTGAATTTATGAATGGACCAGTAGCAAATAAAGAATATGTGTGTAAACATTTAGATATTTATGATGTAAAAGCATTAAAAAAATATGGACAAAATTTTTTGATTGATGATGAATTAGCTAATAGTATCGTTGATAAAATTAATGATGGAGAAGATAAAACATTATTAGAAATTGGTCCCGGATTAGGTGCCTTAACATATCATTTAGTAAACAAAAAAGGTCACAAAATTTTAGTGGAAATTGATCCAGTTATGGTTGATCATCTAAAACATCAAATTAATGATGAAAACAATGAAATAATTAACAAAGATTTTTTAAATATTAATTTAAATAAATATGAAAAAGATATAATTGTGTTGGGAAATTTACCATATTATGTCACAACAGAAATTGTAGAAAAATTAATTAAATGCAAAAATGTTAAACAAATGACACTTATGGTACAAAAAGAAGCTTATTTCCGATTAGTTTCTCCGATTAATACTAAAGAGTATTCACCTATTTCTATTTTTATTGAATATTTGGGCGGTAGTAAATTAATACAAAAAGTATCAAGACATTCTTATATTCCTGAACCACATGTTGACTCATTAGTTTTTCAAATTAATGTAACTAATGATCGAATTTATGAAAATGAAAAATTATTTTTCCAAGTCACTAAAGCAATGTTTAAAATGCGTAGAAAAACAATATTAAATAACTTAACTGCTTATTTAAATGATAAAAACAAAGCATTAGAAATATTAAACAACTTAAATTGTTTAGAAACTAAAAGACCAGAACAATTAGATTTAAAATTTTATATTAATTTAACCAATGAAATTGCTAAGGATGCTAAATAAATAGCATTCTTTTTCATTATTTTGATACTTTTTGAATAATTTATATAGTAAGAGGAACAAAATAATGAATTTTAAAGTTGGAGATGTAGTAACTAGATTATCTCATAATAGTGATTGTGAGTTTGTAATTTATAAAATTAAAGATAATATAGCTTTTTTGAAGGGAAAATGTACAAGATTAAATGCAGATGCACCCTTAACGGACTTAAAAATAAGTGAAAAACGTAATAGTATAAATAGCAATTTAAGTTTAAAATTACCTAATTTTAGTAATAATACACTTTTTGGAAAAGTATTGCATTTAGATGGTGATTCAAATTTTTTAAAGAAATGTATGGATTTATACGCTCAATATAAAGTACCCGCCATTGGATATTACATTTCTGAAAATAATATGACTTTTTCAATAAATGATTTATTATTAAAACATAAACCAGATGTTTTAGTTATAACTGGTCATGATGCTTTATCAAAAAGTCCTTTTGCTAATGAATATATGAATTCTAAATTCTTTTTAGAGACAATTAAAAATGCTCGAGTTTTTCAACAAGATAAAGATTCAATGCCTATTGTTGTTGGCGGATGTCAATCTAATTTTAAATCATTGATTGAATATGCAAATTTTGCTTCTTCACCCGCTAGTATCAATATCGCGGCACTTGATCCAGCAATTATTGCTATTATGATTGCCACTACTTCGGTTAATGAATTAGTGGATGTTTTAGGTGCTGTAAACCAAACAAGTGGCAAAACTGCAGGAATGACGGGGATTGATACTCGAGGAGTTGCAAGAAAACTATATTAATTTAATAGGAAATATGTTACAATTTGTTTAAGAACGGAGGAAAATAAAATGAACAAAAAGAAAAATTTCCAACATGCTGCCGCAATAATTAACATTGTTTTATCAGGCATTGCCACATTTTTATTCTTTGTTGCTTTATTTGCTATCAATCAAGTTGTTGATATTCTAGTGCAAGAACAAGGCTTAACACTTTCTAGTGAAGAAATTGCATTATACAAAAGTACTACAACAGCAGTTATAGCGATTTATATGTTATTTAATTTAGCATTATTAATAGTTTCAATTTTTGCTGAAGTAAAAACTGTAAAAAATCAAAAAGCAAAAGGTTTATTTATTACAATGATAGTTTTAAATTCAATTGCATTCTTAGTATTGTTATTTTCTAACATTATCTTCGGATTAATAGCAGCGGTTCCATTGGCGTTTTCAATTGTTGTCTTATGTTTAAAAGATCCAGAACCAATAATGGATTACACTTTTAACAATGGTAATACTAATGAATAGTAACTAAGCTCACAATACGTGAGCTTTTTTGCTGCTTTTGATAAAAAATGTGTTAAAACACATTTATATATATTTATAAATATGTTACAATCTTATCGCTAACTAAAATATAATCGAGGAAATTAATATGATTGTAAAAGCTTATGCAAAAATAAACTTAGCCTTAAAAGTTAAAGGCAAAACAAAAGATGGTTATCATGAATTGGATATGGTAATGTTACCTCTCGAATTACATGACTCAATAGATATTTCTTTATTACCGGATATATATGAAACATATGTAACATGTGATGATTTTTCTTTAGAAACGGGAGAATACAATTTATGTAGTATTGCTGTCCGTAAAATGAAAGAAAAATTTAATATAAACAAATCATTTAGAATACATATTCATAAAAATATTCCTATTGGCGCAGGCTTAGGCGGTGGATCCGCGAATGCCGCAGCGGTAATTCGTGCAATTAAGGATTTATTAAAATTAAAAATAAGTGTTCAAGACGAATTAGAAGTTGCTAAATCTATTGGAGCGGATGTTCCTTTTTGTTTATTTAACACACCAAGTAGATCAGAAGGAATTGGGGAAAAACTTACACCAATTGTTGTAAGTAAAGAATATTATGTTATTCTTATTAAACCTAAAAGAGGACTTTCAACAAAAGAAGTTTATGTGAAGTATGATGAAGTTGGATCTTCTGCTAATCCTGATGTTGATGAATTAATTAAAGTGCTAAAAGAAGGTAAAACAGAAGAAATATCAAATTGCTTTGGAAATGATTTAGAAAAGGCATCAATTACACTTCTTCCAGAAATTCAAAACGTTAAAGATGAATTAAAAGCACACGGATTTGAAATTGTTTTAATGTCTGGATCAGGTTCATCAGTATTTGCTCTATCGGAAAACAAACATATGATTGAAAAAGAGGCTAAAAATTTAGAGAAAAAAGGTTATAATGTATTTATAACTAAAATATTAAAATAAGAGGTATAGAAAAATGAAAAATTATGCAGTTATTTTAGCAGCGGGAAAAGGAACAAGAATGCGTTCTTTAGATGAATCAAAATCTAAAGTTAGTTATGAAATTTTAGAAAAACCACTAGTTAGATATGTACTTGATGCATTAAAACCATTAAATTTTGAAAAAATTATTACTGTTGTTGGTTTTGGTGGAGAAGTAACTAAGTCTTTAGTAGCGGATAGTTCAGAAATTGTATGGCAACACGAGCAAAAAGGAACAGGTCATGCTGTTATGCAAGCCGCTCCTATTTTAGAAGGTAAAGAAGGATATACTGTTGTTTGTTGTGGAGATACACCAGTAGTTACTAAAGAAACTTTTGAAGCATTATTAAATAAACACATTAATGATAAAAATTCATTAACATTATTAACCGCAATTGTCGAAAATCCAAAAGGATATGGACGTATCAAACGCAATGAAGACGGAAGTCAAGTTGAAGCAATTGTTGAACAAGCAGATTGTGATGAAATAATGGATAAAGTTAAAGAAGTTAATGCCGGAATGTATGTGTTTGATAATGTAGAATTATTTAAACACCTTCATAATTTAAAAACAAATAATAAACAAGGTGAATTTTATTTAACTGATTTATTATATATGTTTAGAAAAGAAGGATTAAAAGTCGGTGCTTCTATCTTATCAAATCCAAATGAAATGATGGGAGTCAATAATCGTGTCCAATTATCTGAAGCAAGTGCAGCAATTCAAGCAAGAATTAATAAAGAATTAATGCTAAGTGGCGTAACTATTATTGATCCAAATACTACATATATTGGTCAAGATGTTAAAGTAGGACAAGATACTATTATTTATCCTAATACACATATCTATGGCAATACAGTTATTGGACATAGTGCAATTATTGGACCTAATAGTGTTATGAAAAATGCTAAAATAGGTAATAAATGCATTATTAAATCTTCTTTTGTTGAAAATAAAGAAATAAAAGATGCTGAAATTGTCGGACCTTTTGAAAATATAAAATAAAAATGTTTAAAATTTGTTAAAAAATTTTATATAATACAAGTAGGAGGATACACTAATGGCAAAAAGATATGTTATTACTCATCGTAAAGATGATGGCGTTTGGCAAGTGAAATTAGCCAAAGGAGCAAAAGTTATTAAATTGTTTAACACTCAAAAAGAAGCAATTGATTACGCTGAAACATTAGCGGAAAACCAAGATGGATCTATTACTATTCATAAAAAAGATGGTAAAATAAGAAAACAAAATTATCAACAAAAACCTGCTGCTAAAAAAGAAGAAAAGCCTGAAGAAGTAAAAGAAGAAAAGGTTGAACCTAAAGAAACTAAAAAAGCAGTAAAAAAAGTTGCTCCAGCTTCAAAAAAAGAAGAGGTTAAACCTACCACAACTAAAAAAGTAGAAAAAAAAGAAACTAAAAAGAAAGTTAGCAAGTAATTGCTAGCTTTTTTTTGAGATAAATACTAAAAAATTAATCAACAAAAAAAGTGGATGTCACATATGTAAACATCCACAATTTTTATTTTAAGTTAATAGATTATTTTCTATTTTTAATAGCAGCTTGAGCAGCAGCTAAACGTGCAACTGGTACACGGAATGGTGAACATGAAACATAATCTAATCCAGCCTTATGGTAGAATTCGATTGAGTTAGGTTCGCCACCTGTTTCACCACAAACACCGATGTGTAATTCTGGTCTTGTTGAACGGCCAAGTTTAACAGCCATATCAACTAATTTACCAACACCGTGTTGATCAAGTGTCTTGAATGGATCTTCTTCGAAAATCTTGTGTTCGTAATAATCTGGTAAGAATTTAGCAGCATCATCACGAGAGAATCCGAATGTCATTTGTGTTAAGTCGTTTGTACCAAATGAGAAGAATTCTGCTTCTTGAGCGATTTCATCAGCTAATAAAGCAGCACGAGGAATTTCAATCATTGTACCAACGTGGTATTGCATATTTACACCAGCTTCAGCGATTAATTTATCAGCTGTAGTAGTGATAATATTCTTAACAAATTTTAATTCTTTAACTTCAAGGACGAGTGGTACCATGATTTCTGGCTTAATATCTAAACCTGTTCTCTTATGAACAGCGATAGCAGCCTTGATGATTGCGCTTGTTTGCATTTCGCAAATTTCTGGATAAGAAACTGCCAAACGGCAACCACGGTGACCCATCATAGGGTTGAATTCGTGTAAGTATTCGATACGAGCCTTAACTTGTTCAACTGTTCTATTAGTTGCTTTTGCTAATTCTTCAATCTTATCTTCTTCTGTTGGTAAGAATTCGTGTAGAGGTGGATCTAATAAACGAACGTTAACATTCATTTCACCCATTGTTTCATATAATGATTCGAAGTCAGATTGTTGCATTGGTTCAAGTTCTGCTAAAGCAGCTTTTCTTTCTTCAACTGTATCTGCTAAAATCATTTTTCTCATAGAGAAGATTCTATCTTTGTCAAAGAACATATGTTCTGTACGGCATAGACCAATACCTTCAGCACCGAATGCTTTTGCTTGTTTTGCATCACGTGGAGTATCAGCATTTGTACGAACTTTTAATGTACGGTTTTCGTCAACCCATTTCATTAAACGTCCGAAGTAACCAGCTGATAAGTCTGGCATAACTTTCTTAATGTCTCCAAGGTATACTTTACCTGTTGAACCATCAAGAGAAATTACATCTTGATCTGTATAAACTTTACCATTAATAGTAATAGTTCTCTTTTCTTCATCGATTAAAGCTTCTTTACATCCACATACACAGCATTTACCCATACCACGAGCAACTACTGCAGCGTGAGAAGTCATACCGCCACGCATTGTTAAAATACCTTCAGCGGCAACCATACCAACGATATCTTCTGGTGAAGTTTCAGCACGAGCTAAAATAACTTTTTCACCATCATTGTGTCTTCTTTCAGCTTCTTCAGCAGTGAAAGCAATTTTACCAGTACCAGCACCTGGACCAGCAGCTAAACCTTCAGCGATAACAGTGGCTTTCTTTAAGTCATCTTTATCGAATGCAGGTAATAATAATTTATCGAATGAAACTGGGTCGATTCTTAATACAGCTTCTTCTTCAGTGATTAAGCCTTCGTCAACTAAATCACAAGCGATCTTTAAAGCTGCAGCAGGAGTTCTCTTACCATTACGAGTTTGTAAGAAGTATAATTTACCATCTTCAACAGTAAATTCCATATCTTGCATATCGCGGTAATGGTGTTCCATTTTCTTAATTGTTTCCATGAATTCTTTATAGACTTCAGGCATACGTTTATTTAATTCTTCAATGTGTAATGGTGTACGAATACCAGCAACAACGTCTTCACCTTGAGCGTTTGGTAAATATTCTGCAGATACTTTGTTTTCACCAGTAGCTGGGTCACGTGAGAATGCAACACCTGTACCAGATGTTTCGCCTTTGTTACCGAATGCCATTGATTGGACGTTAACAGCAGTTCCCCAAGAATAAGGAATTGAGTTCATCATACGGTAAACGTTAGCACGTGGGTTATCCCATGAACGGAATACAGCAGTAACAGCTTCGATTAATTGGACTTTTGGATCAGCTGGGAAATCTTCGCCAAATACTGATTTGTAATATTCTTTATATTTCTTAACTAATTCTTTTAATTCTTCAGCAGTAACTTCTGTGTCAAGTTTGTAACCTTTAGATTCTTTTAAATCTTCAAGCATTTTATCCATTGCAGTTCTAGGATGTCCTTTTGCAATGTTTGTAAACATTAAGATGAAACGACGATAGCTATCGTAAGCAAATCTTTCGTTATTTGTTTCTTTTGCTAAAACTTCAACAGTTTTATCGTTTAAACCTAAGTTTAAGATAGTATCCATCATACCTGGCATACTAACACGTGCACCAGAACGAACACTAACTAATAAAGGGTTCTTGTCTCCACCAAATGATTTTCCTGTTTCTTTTTCAACGGTTTTAATTGCTTCATAGATTTGTGTAACTAAGAAATCTGGAAGTTTTTTGCCGCTTTCATAATAAAGTGTGCAAGCTTCAGTTGTAATTGTGAATCCTTGTGGAATTGGGACTCCAATGTAGGTCATTTCTGCTAAGCCGGCACCCTTACCACCAAGAAGTTCTTTACCTAAGCCATGAGCTTCTTTAAAGTGATAAACATACTTTTTTTCTTGCATTTTTTTTCCTCCTAATAAAATTTGCTAATTAAAAAATTAGCGCAATAAATGCTACGAAAATATATTAACATAAATAATATTAAATTTCATTTAAAAATATAAAAAAATTGAGTTTTTTTAACGAATTTTCTTAAAGAAAAAGAACAAATAATATTTTCTTATTTAATTTAGTAAATCAAAGAGAAAAAATACAAGTTGTCCTTATTAATAAATTTATTTTTATATAGTTTTAATTAGTCTTTTATAATCTTTTTAACAATTCTTTTTTGGTTGTTTCATAATCTTCTTGTGTGATATATCCATTTTTAAACATTTGCTTGAGTATAGATGACTTTTTTTCTAATTAATCCGTTTTATTTATTATTTTATCAGAGATTACTTTTTCACCTGTACAATTGATTACAAGATAAATTGAAGGAAACGTTATTCCAACAAATGTAAAAAAGAATACTTCAATAAACCAAGTGGCAATTAATGAACAATAGTTATTATTTGAATTGCATTGTGAATTAAATCACTTAAATAATTGCTCCTAATAAATTTTAAAGAAAGATATAAAAATTAAAAGGCCGAAAATAAAAGCAAGAATAAAAAATTTATTTTAATGATTGACAAAATGTAATAAAATGTATTTCGGTAGGTGATATTATGGAATCAGAACCATTAGTATTAACTTTAGACTTTGGAACACAAAGTGTTAGAGCATTGATTATTGATAAATTAGGCAACACTTTAGCATGTGTTAAAGAGCCATATGAACAAGCATATTTTTCAATTAAAACTGGATATTGTGAACAATATCCATCTTATTATTGGGATAAACTTTGTAAAGTTTGTAAAAAGTTAACCAAAGAACAAAAAGAATTAATGGATAGAGTAAAATGTATTTCTATGACTTGTTTTAGAGATACATCTGTTTTATTAGATGAAAATAATGAAGTTATTAGACCAGCAATATTATGGTTAGATCAACGTTTAGCGGAAGGTAAACGTAAATTGCCTTTATTAAATAGATTTTTATTTAAAGTAGTTGGTATGACTGACACTATTGAAATGAATATGAAACGTACTGCCGCAAACTGGATTCAAGAAAATGAACCAGAAAATTGGGCAAAAACAAAACATTATGTGAATATTTCTACCTATTTTGTTTATCGTTTAGTGGGCGATTTAGTAGATTCTATAGGTAATCAAACAGGACATTACCCAATCGATTTCAAACATAAAAAATGGTATGGAAAACACGCTTTAAAACAACCAATATTTGGGGTAAGCAAAGAAAAGTGTTGTCGTATTGTAGAAGCTGGGGATGTATTAGGAAGAATAACAAAGAAATGTAGCGAAGAAACTGGCTTAAAAGAGGGATTAGTTTTAATAGCAACTGGCGCTGATAAAGCATGCGAAACAATCGGAACTGGTTGTTTAACTAAAGATATGGCAAGTATTTCTTATGGAACTGCTTCTTCTATTGAAGTAAGTAATAAAAAATATATTGAACCGGAGCAATTTTTACCATCTTATCCAGCTGCAATTCCTAATTTGTATAATATGGAAGTACAAGTATATCGTGGTTATTGGATGATTACATGGTTTACTAAAGAATTTGCTAAGCAAGAAAGTGCCGAAGCCACTATTGAGAAATTAGCGGTAGAAGAATACATGAATAAAAAACTATTAGAAGTTAATCCAGGTTGTGATGGATTAGTCCTTCAACCATATTGGGGACCAGGATTAAAGAAGCCAAATGCAAGAGGTGCAATTATTGGTTTTAGTGATTGTCATACTTTATATCATTTATATCGTGCAATTATTGAAGGTATTGCTTATGCCTTAAGAGATGGCTTAGAAGGAATTGAAAGAAGACAACACGCTAAAGTTAAAGAAATTGCAGTATCTGGTGGAGGATCACAAAGTGATGCTATATGTCAAATTACCGCCGATATATTTGGTGTGCCAGTATTTAGAGTTCAAACATATGAAACAGCATCATTAGGATGTGCAATTGTCGGATATAAATATTTAGGTGTTTATAATTCTTATGAAGATGCTGTTAAAAATATGGTCCGAAGATCAAAAATTTTCTATCCGAATATGGACAATCATGAAAAATATGATTACTTATTTAAAAAAGTCTACCTTAAAATGTTTGGTAGATTATCAGATATGTATGTTGATTTAAAAAAATTCTCTAAAAAATATAGTGATTAAAATTAAAAGTGAACTAATAGGTCTTGTGCTTAAATAGTTCACTTTTTTAGTGCAAAAATGTCACAAATTTGCTAAATCTAATAAATATTTTGTTTCTTCTTCAGTTAATTCTCGATATTCTCCTTGCTTTAAATTTACATAAGTTAAGTTTGCAAAAGAGATTCTATCTAAAGAAATAACTTCATAACCAAATGCTTGAAACATTCTTTTTACTTGATGGAATTTTCCTTCATGAATTGTTAATTTGGCATGGTAATCGTCAATGATTTCTAGTTTGGAGGGAAGACAATTATAACCATCATCAAGAATAACCCCATCCATAAAGTTATTAATTAAAGATTCATCTAGTTTATGATTTACTTCTGCTAGATAAGTTTTATCCACATGCCTTTTTGGTGATAATAAGATATGAGATAATGAACCATTGTTTGTTAGTAACATAACACCAGTGGTTTCTATATCTAGCCTACCAACAGGGGCTACTTTATACTTTTTATATTCGGGTATCAAATCTAACACAACTTGATGGTAATCATCATATGTTGCTGATATATATCCTTTAGGCTTATTAAGTAATACATAATAAAATTCTTTGTAATCAACAAGTTTTCCATCTAGATAAACTTGAGTATTAAAATCCACACTAAAACTATAATCGGTAACGAAATTGTTATCAATTTTTACATGTTTTTCTTTGATTAATTTTTTTACTTCTTTTCTTGTGCCAATGCCAGCATTAGCTAAATATCTATCTAGTCTCATTACTACTCTCTTTTATTTCTTCGTTATTTTTCTTTTTATTAGTTAATTTTTCAAAATAATATGATCCAAAAATACCACCGATTAATAATATGACAATTAATGCATATTGATAAGGATTGTTTTTTAATATCTCGTAATATCCTGCACCTAAGACAGAATCATTATAATAAATAGCAAATATTGAACCAACTACAAATCCTAAAATAGCATAGAATGTTCCAGTTCTTTTATTCTTTAGTAAATATTTCATTAATTTAGAAATTGTAAGCAATCCTAATATAGCGCCAACACCAAATGCTAAGTCAATTAAGAAATATGTTCCAAACATTTCATTAAATTTAAAAATGTAAGGTATAGATTCCATCGTTATAAGTTGGAACAAACCTAGAGTAAGTAAAACTGCTGAACCTGACACTCCAGGTACGATTAATGCCATTGCCGCTAAAAAACCACCGACAAAAATGAAAATATAATGATATGCTTTAATATCGCTTGCAGTAAAACTAAAGCCGAATTTAATTGAGGCTATGCCTAAAGCCACGACAAATATGGCGGCAATAGCAAAATTAAGAATATGAGAAACTTTAGGTTTTTCACCTTTAACATTTTTAAATATAGAAGGAATACCACCGATGATTAAACCCGCAAATAAAGAAATAGTTGGAATTGGTATGTATTTTAATCCTAAACCTAGTACTAATAACGCAATAGCGTAACCAACTGCTCCGCCAAGAAGCAAAGGAATTAAATATAAAATAGATAACTTAAAGTGTTTGGTAATACCAGCAACGCTTTCAATTAAATCATCATACATTCCCATCATTAACGCTAATGTGCCACCGCTTACTCCAGGAATAAACATGGCAATACCAATAGCGATACTTTTTAATGCAATTTCGAAAAAATCTTTAATACTTTTAATTTCTCTCATAATTATTTCCTCTT
>CALBGF010000104.1 GCA_937893635.1 uncultured Mollicutes bacterium
AGAAATTCTTCTACATATTCTTTTCATTATATTCTTTTTGAATCCCCTCAAAATACGCAAACCGCAAATAATTATAAGGAGAGATTAAATATCTCTCCTTTTTTCTTTTGGACTAATATGATTATTTGATTTGTTTAAAATTTTATGATAAAATAGAAATATGGAGAGAAAGGAGAGCTAAGTATGCAAAAAGATTATGCTGAGATATTATTTTAGTCAGTTGATTAGATTATATCAGAACGGTTAAAAGGCATTTCTTATGATATCACTGATACTGTTACTATTATAAATACTGATTATGCGTTAAATGGTAAATATGAAGTATCAGATGGTTCAGCTACTTATTATGCTTATTCCAGTGATACAACATATGAACTTGATGATGTTGTATATGTAACTGTACCTAATGGAGATTATTCACAATAGAAAATAATTATTGGAAAATATGTGGCTGATAATGATAAGCCATATGTTTTTTAGACTCCTTTTTAGACAATAGTTGATGTAACTGGAAATATAATTACTGATAAAACAATATCTACTACTGGGTTAGTAGCAAATAATCCGGCAGATGTAAAAATGACTTTATTGTGGCAAAAAAATTTTAAAGAAATTAATTAGCCTTTAAATGGATATACAAGATTAGGTTTGCAAGCACAATTTCGTTCATGGCTTACAGAATTGGAATGCGCAAAAGGAGAATATGGGCTTCTTTTAAGAATTACCATTGCGAATGATATTACTGTAGATAAAAAAAGTCGATTAGCAGAATTACAAGAGTTATTTTTAAAATAGTCAACGGCTGTTGAAGAATAGTCTGATTTATATGTTTATATTAAAGAGACATTAAAGATTGAATTATCTGAATCTTTTTATAAATAGAGCTTAGAAATTCAAAAATCAGAAATAGAACAACTATATTATAATAGTATTTATAAAACTTATGATTTATCATTATCGACAAATGATATGTATGGAGATCCATTTAATTATAATAGTTTTTATTAGTAGGAACAGGTATTTAATATTGCTGATTTAGGCACTATAATAAAAGGTGAGTTATATTTTTATGAAAAACCAGGTACTTTTATTAATAAAAACAATGAATTATTACCATATCAAGATGAATTTGGCAATTTATTAATTCCTAATTTATTCGTTAAAGATCCTTATATTTGTTTAGGATATGATATTGGTGAATTTGATGAAGAATCGGCGGTTTTATTTACTAATAATACAAGAACTTATACTTCTAAATAGTCTGATGCAATTAATGAAAAAACAATACAATTAAGATGGTTTCATGAAGGAAAAGGCTATAACGTGTAGCCAGAAAATATTACAAATTATGAAATACGTTGGTATAGATATGCTTTTGGTTCTCCAGCCGCTGATGAATATTGTGGTGTGTATTGGAAAAGAGTAAATGAAGAAAATAAAAATTCTTTTTTATATTCTTTTATTCCAAATACAAAAAAAGAAAATGAATAGATTAAAGTAATTATTATACAAGGTACTGATTATATTATTTCTAATATAATCACTTTTACCAATGAACAAGAAGTCGTTAATGATGCTACTAAAGATTTCCTTGCAGGATTAAATATTTGGTGCACTGATGGCTCTTATGGCAATTATTATATTTATGACCCTGGCAATAAAATATTAGAATAGTATCGTACTACAGAAGCGCATAAATTAGTCGCAATGTTTTCTGCAGAAGATGCGTTATTAGAGAAAAATAATACTGCTGCTTTATTGACAGAAGCAGAAAGTATTACTTGGACTTTTAATACTACATCTACAATGATTATTGTAAATAATATTAACTATTCTTATAAATACAATGAAAATAAAATTATTGCTGCCCCTACAAATATCTCATCTTTGTCGGTCGATGAGACTGGAATGATTTATACTTTTAAATGTACTGATAATAGTATAGTTATTTATGATGATAATGAAAAAATTATTAGTATCACTCGCCATGGAGATAAAAATAATGGGTATGCTATTGATGCAGAATAGTATTATTTTATAAAAGAATCTTATGCTCAATCTGCCCAAAATAATATTGTTCAATGTAAAATAGTAAAAAATGGTAATGAATATTTTACATCTAAACGTTTAGGGTTTGGGCAAGCAGGTACAACTGGAACAGATGCAACATTAAGGATTTATTTTGATCCAGCTTATCGTCATAGTTTAATTAGTAAAGATGGTGGCGATACTTTAAATGTGCGCGCAGTGCTCTATGATTCATAGAATCAAGAAATTGATTTAAACGATGAGACAGATACAAAAGCAAGAGTAGAATGGAAATGGTATGCAAAATCGGGTACTAATGTATCTATTATACCTTTCACTGGTACTGCATCTGATGAGAATAATTATAATTTAAAAATTGGAGAAGTTTATTATTAGAGTAACGCTCGAAATGAAGTAATTTTACAAAGTAGTTCTAAAATAAGTATGGATACATTTCTTATCTTAGAAGTAACAATTAAAGGTTGGGGCAATTTTGATTTGACTGTGCGCCGACCAGTACCTATTTCGGCAGAATCTTTTAGTTATGATAGCAAGGTTTATAAACCTACTTTTATTGATTGCGCCGAAGAAGTAATTTATGGCACTGCTGGTTATGTAGATTATTACAAAGAAGCTTGGCGATTACATTATAATACTGACTTAAATAATAATGGGTCGATGGATTTATTAATGCCTAATGATGCTTCTGGTGGTTTTTGGGAATTATGGACTCCTGATATAACAACAGATACTACGGCTCGTGAAAAATTTGTAGGAACTTTTGATAACAATGTATTAAAACCATTAGCTTTTTATGTTGAAAATGCTGATAAATATGGCGGACAATATTTTTTAAATAATGAAGTAATATGGTCATAGCCTGTTTATGTTTGTCAAAACACTTATCCTTCTTCAACTTTGAGCGAATGGGACGGAAAAAGTTTAACTATTGATTATGATAAAGGTAGTATTCTTGCCACAAGTATTGCAGCAGGTAAAAAAGATAGTTAGAATCGTTTCTCTGGAGTTCTCATAGGCGAATGGGGCAATACAAATTCTTCTGGTGACATAACTAAATAGACTGGTGTTTATGGTTTTCATGAAGGAGCTATGAGTTATGCTTTTAAGGAAGATGGTACAGCATTTATAGGCAAGTCTGGAAAAGGTAGATTATTATTTGATGGTACTCATTCTACTATTACGTCTGAATTATATGATCAAACTTTTAATAGAGGGATGATGCTAGATTTTGATGATGGATTAATTAAATTACGTTCTTCTTCTGGAAATATTGAATTAAATGCAAATCCTGATTCAAATAGTTATCCTTTTAAAATTGGTTCTAAATTTTGGGTAACATGGGATGGTACTTTAACTGCTGTTAATGGTAATTTTAGTGGTACTATTACTGGTAGTGAAATGTATATACCTAATTCATATGATCCTACATTTTCAGTTGATAGCTCAGGAAATATAACAGCTAAGAGCGGTACAATTGGTGGTTTTACGATAACGTCAAATAGTATTTATTCGAATAACAATAAAGGAACTTATGGAGGGTCAGAAGGAATATTTTTAGGCAGTAATGGAAGATTTTCTTTAGGGGATAAATTTAAGTTTAGTGGAAATACTTTATTTATTGCTTCAAATATTTATCGTCCTTCTGCTAGTTCAGCCAATGCAGCGTATTTTTTGATTGGTATTAATAATATAAATGAAAGTGGAAATGATCGTTTATAGATTGGTTCAGCTGGTACTAAAGCAGATTATGACGGTGTATCTATTTATGGAGCAGGAGAAGGAATATATTTAGTTGCTGTTGGTTCTGACATTAGCGCTAGCGGTGGTGCTGCTAACAAAAAAGTATTACAATTACGAAATGATGGTGTAACTTTATATGGCTATACTGCGGAGTAGCAAGAAGGTTTTTATGCACGTTTTGCTTAATATATATGAGATAAAGGAGTTTTTAATATGTTATATACAAATGAAGAATTATATACAATTTTAAAAAATTTAAATGAA
>CALBGF010000105.1 GCA_937893635.1 uncultured Mollicutes bacterium
AAATGTGCTTTTTTGATACTCAAAGTGAACATTGAGTAAATTTTACGTTGTGTTGGTGTGGTATTTCATTGTATAATATGTACACATGAACGGAGACAAAATATATGGAAACAAAAGTAGCAGAAGAAGCATTTGATATTAGTTATAAATTGCTTAAAGAAGAAAATAAGGAACAATTCTTTCAAATTGTTTTTTCTAATTGTAAAGAATATGTTAGAAAATTTTTATTGGCTAACAAAAAGAATATAAAAAAAGTTTTATCTAATGCTGCTAGTAAAGCTTTTGAAGAAAATGTAATCAAAAAAAATGCTTTTTCGGCGGTTTATTTAAAAAAATTAATAAATATGCTTGATGAACCTATACAAGACAGGTTTCTTAACTATTGTATGGCTGGGTTATTTTCAGAAGACAAAGAAATAGTAAACTTTTTTCTTGAAGGCGGAAATATAGGCAAAGAAAAAGTTATTGATTATTTGCTTAAATGTGATGACTCAAAAAAAGAAACAATTTGTAATATTTGTAATTTTTTGTCAATTGATTTAAATATATCTGAAGATGAGATTAATTTTGTTAAACAAACTAATGAAATAGATGAATTAAAAAAAGAATTAGAAGACAAAAAGAAAGAATTAGAAATCTATAAGAGTAAAAATAGAAAACTAGAAGAAGATAACAAGAATAAAAATGATGAAATCAGTCAAAAAGAAAGTAAAATTATTTTGCTTGAACAAGAAATAACAGCGTATAAAGAATCAACTGCTAATAAAGAACTAAATATAGAACAAAAAGACTTAGAAAAAAAACAAATTATAAATAATAATGTTGAACCAAATGATAAAGTTAATATAAGTTTCGATGATGCTTTAAATGATTTGGAATCAAGAACTTTAATAGGCGTAGTTAAAGCTGAAGGTATAAGACCAGATAAACCATGGGTTATAATATCGCCAATAATTCCAATTATTAATGAGAATGCTAATATAAATAGAGAAGAAATGTTTATTAATTCAGAATACAGGAGTGATTACAATTCATTTTTGTTATTTCTAGATAATAGAGTACTAAAAATGGTTTTAAGTGAACAAGATGCTAATAACTATGAATATTATTCTAATGATGAAAAATATTCATGTTTATTTGAGGCATTTTGTAAAAAATTGTTATTTTTTGTTCCTAGATTTAATGAAACGGATAATAGTGAAAAACTTAAATTAAATGCATATTTAATTCAAAAACCTGTTGAATATAAAGACTTCACAAATTCTTCATTTGTTCCATATTATGATGTGTCTAAAAAAAGATTTGAAGACATGATTAACAAACACGAAAATATTGTTCTAGAAAACTATCCATATAGCTTATCTTCTATGTTAAGGTTTGTCTGTGTTGGTAACTCAATTTATGAAATCAATTATGTTCCAGATGTCGTTAGTGATAAAGGTGAAAACATAACATGGAAGTATAACACGGCAGAAGGAAAAGAACCATTTAAAAAATTGGATATTAAAATTAATGAGGAAGGTTCTAGCAATTATATATTTGTACCGAGCGGAATTGATTCAAAGGAAAAAGATGATTTATATGTTAAAAATGTTGCACTTATTCAAACATCAAGAAAAGTAAAATCTATTTTTGATGAAGAGGAATTTATACTAAGTATTCAAAATAATGCAAAGACAAAACATCTATTTTATAATGAGAAGGATTTAAAAAATTTTCATGTTGCTATTAAGTCATCTAGCCTTGTGATTTTGGCTGGACCAAGTGGCACTGGTAAGACAAAACTACCGCTTGTTTATGCGAATACATTAGGATTAGATGTTGCAAGAAATACCATTCTATTTGTTCCAATTAGCCCATCTTACTTAGAGCCAGAAGATGTATTAGGGTATGTTAAGCCATTACAAAATAATGACAAAGGATATAATGCAGAATTTATTGAATCTCAAACTGGCTTAGTAAGTTTTTTAATCGATGCACAAGAGCATAAAGATAAAATTCATTTAGTGATTTTTGATGAAATGAACTTATCACAAATTGAACATTGGTTTGCGCCTTTTATTTCATTATTAGAACAAGATCCTGATTCTAGAGAATTACATTTATATTCTAATAACTTATCTTTAATAAATGGTGACAAATTTCCAAGCACAATTAATATTGGTGAAAATGTAATTTTTGTAGGAACTGTTAATATTGATGAAACAACAAAACGTCTCTCTGATCGTCTGTTAGATAGAGCAATTGTTATCAATTTGACAACTCCTTCATTTGATGATTTAAAAAATATGGGAACTGCAGTTTTAGAAATATATCAAGAAGTATCTTATAGTCGTTTTACTAATTCGATTTCACATGTTGATAATGCTGCTTTAGAGTTTTCAAAAGATGAATTTGACTTTATTAATCAATTAAATTGTACTCTTATTGATTCTATTTATGGTAAAGGCATATCTTTTAGAAGCTTAAATAAAATTGCCACATATTTAAAAAATTCTAAGGGAATTCTAGAAAGAAAAGACGCCTTTGACTTTGCTATTGCTCAAATGGTAATCCAAAAAATAAATGGGTCAAGCGATGATTTAAAAGATTTATTAACTAATAGCGCTAATGAAGGATTATTGTGTATTTTAAATGCATACCCAGATGTTAGTGGTTTTGATAGAAGCAAAAAAGCAATACTTAAAAAAGTAAAAGAGATAGAACGTTATGGCTTTACAAGATAAAATCATCTTAAAAGTATCTAAATTTGATAAGATTAATAATATAGAAATTAATATATCATCCATAAAAAACAAGTTACTATTTACTATTGGAGAATATGATGATGCTTTGATAACTAATTTAAGCAGCAATTACGATATTTATATTGAAAATATTGATGAAGGTGGGAGTATAAAAATTTCAAATGGTGAAAGTAAATGTATTAATTCTTCCGATCATCCTTATCCACCGATGACTTATCAAATAAAGATAATAAATAAAAGTACTAAGAGTGTACGAGTATGTTCCTACCATATTTCACATTCATATACTACTACTGAATCACAATACCAAAATATGATTTTAGCGATAAAAGATTATGATGAATATTTATTATATGATCCTGAAGTAAAATATTTAAATTCCAAAAGAATTTATAATGCTTCCTACCGTAATTTTTATTCTCTTATTGAAAGTATTATTAAAAATGAATCAATAATTATTAAAAATTTGATATCAATTTATAATAATCCAATATTAATAGATAAAAAGGTTGTGGTTAAATCAAATACTTTAGGAAAACAATCGATGCGTTCAATTAGAAAAAATATGTTATCATACAAAGAAGATATAATATATTCTTCAAAACTTGTTCAAGTCGCTGATTCCCAACTAAACAAATATTTATTGTATATGTTGATTTTTTCTAAACGAATGATGTTTGAATTAATTAATAAATGTAACAAAGAAATAGATAAAGTTAAAAATAGATTAAATTTAATTATTAATAAAACTAGTTCTTATGATAAAGGAGCGCATGCTACCTATCAAATAGAAAATCATAATAAAAAATTAGAACGCTTAAATAACTTCTTAAATTCATCTAGAAAAGTAATGGATAGAATTAACGATGTAATAAACTGTAATTATTTTATTAATGTTGAGCAATCTCCAATACGTGATAGTTCAATTGTTTATTATCCGAGTTATTTGAGTATTGAACGCAATTTATTCTTAACATTATTTAATAATTTTTCTTTTTCATTTTCCAGTGACTATGATTCGATTTTAGCTTCGCCGCTTAAACAAACTTCTAAGTTATTTGAAGCATATTGTTTGCTTGTGTTAGACACCACAATTAACGATTTAGGATTTGAAAGCATTAATGATGAAATTGATTATGATCATATTATTAAAAGGTTTATTAAAGATGATTATGAGATAGACTTAATGTATGAAATAGATGCTAAAGATGTCTCAGTAGTGGAAAAAGGCGAGGTTTATTATTTGTTTAATAACGCTAGACATATTACACCGGATTTCTATTTGATACTTAAACACAAAGGAAGACCGATCAAATTTATTATATTTGACGCTAAATGTAGAAAAGCAAAATATGTTAATAAAGATATAGTAGAAGGCAAGTATGAAAATACCATCAGGGAATATTTGTCACTTCGATATAGTGGCGATGATAATCCATTTAATAATCCTAAAATAGTTGATTCACTATGGCTATTATTACCTAGTGATGAAAATAATGAAGAGTATCAACCAATTCATAAACTAAATTATCAGTTAACAAGATTGACGATTGATGGTAATGAAGATGAATTTATTGATAAGTTAGAAGAGTATTTGATGAAAGAATATTTTCTATAATTTTTGTAAATTTTATGTGAACACTTTACTTATTATCATTATTAATTAAATTATGGTAAAATATGTAAAAAGCAAATTTATTAGTTTTAAAAATGCAAAATCAATTTTGCAAAGTATTGGAGTAAATGTATGAAATTAAGAGTTTTTGAAGCCTTTGCTGGAATAGGCGCTCAAGCTTCAGCATTAAAAAGATTAAATATAAACTATGAAATAGTTGGAATAAGTGAATGGTTTATTGATGCAATTCTTTGCTATGATCAAATTCAAAATGATGGAAAGCCAGAAATTGAGTTACCTACAAAAGAAGAACAAATAGAATATTTGAAACAATTTACATTTAGTAAGGATTCTGTTCATCCAATTAACGATGTTAGCAAATTATCAGAAGATTTGATAGCCCAACTTTATAAAGCAAACATTAGAACTAAAAATTATGGTTCAATTGTTGATATTGGAAATGGAAAAATTAAAATGCCAGATACCGATTTACTAATTTATAGTTTTCCTTGTCAAGATCTTTCAACAGGCGGATTAACAAAAGGGATGAAAAAGGGGTCTGGTACAAGATCTGGATTGCTTTGGGAAATTGAAAAAATCCTTTTAATACTAAAAAAAGAAAAAAGGCTTCCAAAATATTTACTAATGGAAAATGTTAAGGCTATTTTAGCTGATTCTAATCGAGAAGATTTGAATCAATGGTTAAATTTTTTATCAAAAATTGGTTACCAAAATAATGAAGCAATGATTTTAGATGCAACTAAATTCGGAATACCTCAAGATAGAAAAAGATGCTTCATTATAAGCAGACTAGGAAAGAAAAAGTTAAATATAAAGCCATCAGATCTTGAAACAAATGAAAAATGGAATTGTCTAGATTTTATTAAGCAAGATTACACACAAATTGATTTGAAAAACGAAGCAGATGCTGCACAACTCTATCCAACAAAATCAAGATTAGATATGTGGAGAATAAATAAAAGAGAGCCAATAAAAGAAAATACTATTATTCATACAATTAC